>NZ_JBNPYB010000007.1:0-190567 GCF_050432985.1 Pantoea sp. AN62
CGTGAGACTTGATATTTTTTACGTCCGGAGACGCTGATATCAATCCTGCGAGTGCCCACACAGATTGTCTGATAAATTGTTAAAGAGCAGTGCGAACAGTGCGTTAGCGTCCTGTCGCGAGGAGGCGTATATTACGCTTTCCTCCCTCAGAGTCAACCTCTTTTTCAGAAGCTTTTCTCCGGCGGCGCAGTCTCCTGTGCCTGCTGACCCGTTTCTCCGTAAGCCGGTGTTCCGTGTCAGTGGAGGCGCATTATAGGGAGTTTCCGGAGGCTGACAAGCGTTTCTTTAAATAAATTTGCTAAGCGCGCTTTTTTTAAACGAACGCCTTAAAAACCGCCATTTGATGATCGAATAACGCACAGAAATCCCCGTAAAGCGGAAAAAACAGGCCTGCCGCGTTGCGCTGGCGGTGCTATTCTTTTTCATTCTTCTCGCTGGATAACCCTAAGAAGGACGCTCAATGATAAAATCCGCGCGCAGCATGGCCGGTTTGCCATGGATTGCTGCCATGGCATTTTTCATGCAGGCACTGGATGCCACTATTCTCAACACCGCCCTGCCCGCTATCGCCACCAGCCTTGAACGTTCTCCTCTGGCCATGCAATCCGCTGTAATCAGTTATACCCTGACTGTGGCAATGCTGATCCCGGTCAGCGGCTGGCTTGCCGATCGCTATGGCACCCGAAAAGTGTTTATCGCTGCGGTCTCCCTCTTCACGCTCGGTTCGCTGGCCTGTGCTCTGTCACCCACGCTCTCTATGCTGGTGACCTCACGTATCGTACAGGGGGTGGGCGGCGCCATGATGATGCCGGTTGCGCGCCTGGCGCTGTTGCGTGCCTATCCGCGCAGCGAACTACTACCGGTGCTCAATTTTGTCACCATGCCGGGACTGGTCGGTCCGATACTGGGTCCGCTGCTGGGTGGTGTGATGGTGACCTACGCCACCTGGCACTGGATCTTCCTGATTAATATTCCCATCGGCATACTCGGCATCTTCTATGCCCGCAAATATATGCCGGACTTCACCACGCCAAAACGCCGCTTCGATTTCTTCGGCTTTTTACTGTTTGGTCTGGGGCTGGTCATGATCTCGACAGGGATTGAACTGTTTGGTGAGCGTATTGTGTCAGCCTGGCTGGCGGGCGGGGTATTACTCGGCGGGATCGTTCTGCTGCTTCTCTATATAGTGCACGCGCGCCGCCATCCCTCCCCGCTGATTAATCTGCCGATGTTTAAAACCCGCACCTTCTCGGTAGGCATCATCGGGAATATCGCTTCACGTCTGGGCACCGGCTGTGTGCCGTTCCTGATGCCGCTGATGTTGCAGGTGGGCTTTGGTTATTCGGCGATTATCGCCGGTTGTATGATGGCTCCTACCGCCGTGGGGTCGATACTGGCGAAGTCGACGGTGACACAACTGCTGCGCTGGTTAGGCTATCGCCGTCTGCTGGTCGGTATTACCGTCATTATCGGCATCCTGATTGCCACTTTCTCTCTGCAGTCACCCGAGGAAGGCATAATCCTGTTATTACTGCCGCTGTTTATTCTCGGCATGGCAATGTCGACTCAGTTTACCGCGATGAATACCATCACCCTCGCCGACCTGAATGACGATAACGCCAGCGGGGGTAACAGCGTGCTGGCCGTGACACAGCAGTTAGCGATCAGTTTTGGTGTCGCGGTAAGCGCCGCCGTCCTGCGCTTCTATCAGGAATTTGAAACCAGCACCGTTGCACAGTTCCACGCAACATTTCTGACCATGGGCGTGGTAACGGTGCTGTCAGCGCTGACCTTTATGCTGCTGAAAAACGGCGACGGACGGAATCTGATTACCAACCGCGATAAGAAAAAGAAGAAGACGGCTTAAGTTGAGCCCCGCGCCACCAGCTCCGGCGTCAGCACCAGCGTCTGCTGGCTGGCGTCGGGATCGCGCAGGCGATGGATTAAGGTATCAATCGCCAGTTCGCCCAGTTCATCTTTAGGTTGATGAATGGTACTCAGCGGCGGAGAAAGATAACGCGCCAGCTCAATATCGTCATAGCCCATCACGGCGACATCCTGCGGAATCTGTAAACCCGCCTGATATAACGCATGATAAACCCCGACCGCCATCGCATCGTTACTGGTGAAGACCGCCTGCGGCACCGTTTCCAGCGCCAGCAGCTCAATCATCCCGTTGTAACCGCCCTGAAATTCAAAGTCGCCGTTGACCACATAACCCGGCAACACCTCCAGACCGCTTTTCGCCATCGCATTGTGAAATCCTTCCAGCCGCATCCGCGCGGTGGTTTTGTCCTGCGGGCCGGCAATACAGGCGATGCGGGTATAGCCGCTGTCGATCAGGTGCTGAGTTGCCAGCTCACCGCCCAGCAGCGCATTGTCCTGGATGATGTCGCCGCGACCTTCAAACGGTGCCCAGTCCATCATCACGGTTGGAATAGAGGGATAACGGTTGAGAATGTCCGCCGACGGCAGATGACTTTCGGTACACATCATCAGCAATCCATCGACGCGCTTTTGCATCAGCGTTTCGAGACTGCGATTCATCCGCTCCTCATCACCGGCGGTATTACACAGGATCAGGCTGTAGCCACGCTGATAGCAACTGTCCTCAACGCCGCGCACCACTTCTGCATAAAACGGGTTGCTACTGGTGGTCAGCAGCATGCCGATAGTGTGGGTCTGGTTGATCTTCAGGCTGCGCGCCAGCGCCGAGGGGGCGTAGTTCAGACTGCGGATCGCCTGTTCGACTTTCTCCCGCACGCCCTCGCTGACAAAGCGATTGTTGTTGATGACGTGCGAAACGGTGGAGGTAGAGACGCCCGCCAGGCGAGCGACATCTTTCATGGTGGCCAAGCGCTTAATCCTGCTGCTGCAAAAAATCATCGATCTCCGCGCGCCACGGCACGGAGGGCTGCGCGCCGGATCGGGTTACGGCGATAGCCGCAGCGGCATGCGCAAAGCGCACCGCATCCTGCATCGGTTTTTGCTCCAGTCGCGCGGTAATAAAGGCACCATTAAAGGTATCGCCCGCAGCGATGGTATCAATCGCCTTAACGCTAAAGCCCGGAATACGCTGACCCTGGCCCTGCTCACTCAACCAGACACCGCGCCGGCCCAGCGTAATCAGTACGGTATCGATGCCTTTGGCATGCAGTGCCGCCGCAGCCCGGGCAGCGTCCTGATCGTTGTGAACGGCAATCCCGGTCAGAATTTCCGCCTCGGTTTCATTCGGGGTAATGATGTCGATCAACGCCAGCAGCTCATCGGAGAGCGGCGTAGCCGGTGCCGGGTTGAGGATCATCTGAGTCTGCTGTTCTCTGGCGAAACGCGCCGCTGCCAGCACACTTTCCAGCGGTGACTCCAGCTGCATCAGCAGCGCGTCAGCCTCGGCGATCACCTGCTGATGGCGCGCCACACAGTCGGGCGTTAAGGCGGCGTTAGCGCCGGAATAGATGCCGATATTGTTCTCGCCTTCACGGTTGACGAAAATCATCGCCACCCCGGTCGACTCGCCCGCCACCACTTCTACCGGAGCAGTATCAATATTGTCGCGGGCCAGTTGCTGACGAATACGTTCGCCAATGTCATCCGCGCCCACACAGGCGATAAAAGCGATATCCGCGCCAGCACGCCCTGCGGCCACGGCCTGATTGGCACCTTTACCGCCAAACGCAATCTGGTAATCCTGCCCGATCACCGTTTCACCGGGACGAGGAAAGTGCGCCAGATTAAGGATGTGGTCAGCGTTGATGCTGCCAAGAACGGCCAGTTTTGCGTTTTTGCTCATTAGGGGAGTCCGGAATAAGTGCGCCACCGGGAGGGTGGCGCAGTGCCCTGCTTTTCTTTGAGTTATTGAGTGACCAGCTTCAGGTCGACCGGATTGATCGCCTTCACTTTTTCACCCTTCAGCACTTTATCAGCGGTATCAACGCCGATCATGCCAATTTTGTCTGGCATCTGTGCCACGGTCGCAGACAGTTTGCCACCTTCTACCGCTTTCACGCCATCAGCGGTGCCGTCAAACCCCACCACGATCACATCGGTTTTACCGGCAGTCTGCAGCGCACGCAGTGCACCCAGCGCCATTTCATCATTCTGCGCAAACACAGCCTGCACGTCCGGATGGGCCTGCAGCAGGTTCTGCATCACGTTCAGGCCTTTAGTCCGGTCAAAGTCAGCCGGCTGGCTGGCAAGGATCTGGAATTTGTGGGCATCAGCAGCCTGTTTGAATCCCTCGCCACGTTCACGGGCGGCTGAGGTGCCGGCAATGCCCTGCAACTCAATAATTTTGGCGCTTTCGCCGACTTTTTTGGCGATGAAATCACCGGCCATTTTCCCACCAAAACGGTTATCAGAGGCGACGTGGCTGACCACTGTGCCCTGCGCGGCCACGCGGTCCAGGGTGATAACCGGGATGTTGGCCTGGTTAGCCATCTTCACTGCGTTGCCGACCGCGTCAGAATCGGTTGGGTTGATCAGCAGCAGTTTGGTACCGCGTACCGTCAGATCCTGTACGTTCGCCAGCTCTTTTGCCGGGTTATTCTGCGAATCCAGCACCACCAGGTTGTAGCCCAGTTTGTCGGCTTCTTTTTGTGCGCCCTCTTTCAGCGAAACAAAAAACGGGTTATTGAGGGTCGATACCACCAGCGCGATGGTCTCTTTTGCCATGGCGCTGGTACTGAGCGTAGCGCCAAGGATCATGGCCAGTGCGGTTAACTTTTTCATCATTTCATCCTGTGTAAAGGTCAGAGTTATTTACTGCTTTTATTATCCACCAGCACCGCCAGCAGGATTACCACCGCTTTAACGATCATCTGGTAGTACGAAGAGACGCCCATCAGGTTCAGGCCGTTATTAAGGAAACCGAGGATCAGGGCACCAATCAACGTGCCGACAATACGTCCTTTACCGCCCGCCAGGCTGGTACCACCCAGCACCACAGCGGCAATCGCATCCAGCTCATAGCCGGTACCAGCCGTTGGCTGCGCCGAGGAGAGACGCGCCACCTCAATGGTGCCCGCCAGCGCAGCCAGCATGCCACTCAGTGAATAGACGATGACCTTGACGCGATTAACATTGATACCGGAGAGGCGGGTCGCGGCTTCGTTGCCGCCCAGCGCATAGATGTAGCGGCCGAGACGGGTGTGGTGCAGCATGTACCAGGCGGCGATAAATACCAGCGCCATCAGCCATACCGGGGCAGGAATACCCAGCGGACGACCAATACCAAACCAGCCCAGCAGATCGGCGTTGGCATTAAAACCGGTACTGATTGGGCTGCCGTCGGTGTAGACCATGGTGACGCCGCGCAACAGCAGCATCATCACCAGCGTGGCGATAAATGCCTGCACCTTACCGCGCGCCACAATGGTGCCGGTCAGCGCACCAATCGCTGCACCGAGCGCCAGAGACGCCGCCACGGCCACCAGCGCATTCACTTCCATGCCGACCAGCGACGCGCCTACCGCCCCGGTCAGCGCCAGCAGCGAGCCCACCGAGAGATCGATACCCGAGGTCAGAATCACCAGCGTCATGCCAACCGCCATAATGGCGTTCACCGAGGTCTGCTGCAGAATGTTGAACAGGTTGGCTACGGTAAAGAAGTTCGGGCTCTGACTCGCCACCACGGCAATTAACACCATCAGCGCAATCAGCGACTTTTGTTCCAGTAACCAGCTTTTGCTAAACCAGCGACGGCTGGCAGGTAAAGATTGGGTCGTCATACCACTAAATCCTCGCTGTGTTGCTTGCCTACGGCGGCGGCCATCAGGCTCTCCTGAGTGGCTTCTTCACGGGTAAATTCGCCGCTTAAACGGCCTTCATGCATCACCAGGATGCGGTCACTCATTCCTAATACTTCCGGCATTTCAGAAGAGACAAGGATGATGCTCAGCCCTTCGGCTTTGAACTGGTTAATCAGCTGGTAGATCTCTTTTTTCGCGCCAACATCGACGCCACGGGTTGGCTCATCAAGAATCAGCACGTTGGGACGGGTCATCAGGCCGCGGGCAATCGCCACTTTCTGCTGATTGCCGCCGGAAAGCAGCCCGATCGGCTGCGCCATAGAGGGGGTTTTCACGTTGAACAGCCGGATAAAGTCACCCACCGCCAGCTGCTCAGCCGCATGCTTCAGCGTGCCGCCGCCGTGACTGAAATAGCGCAGCGCGGTCAGCGACATGTTCTCTTTGACCGACATGCCCAGCACCAGGCCGTCACGCTTACGATCTTCCGAGATATAGACGATGCCGTTAGCCAGGCCATCCTGCGGCGAACGCGTCACCACTTCCCGACCGCTGAGCCACAGGCTGCCCTGATAACGCGGCAACGCGCCATACAGCACTTTCATCAGTTCGGTACGGCCCGCGCCCATCAGTCCGGAGATGCCCAGAATTTCACCTTTGCGCAGGCTGAAGCTGACGTTATGCACGCCGGGACCGCTGACGTTATCGACTTTCAGCCGCACCTCGCCTGGCGCCTGATCCAGATGAGGATACTGATCTTCCAGTTTGCGACCGACCATCATTTCGATCAGGCTCTCTTCGGTCAGTTCGCTGACCGGACGCTCGGCAATAAACTGGCCGTCACGGAACACCGTGACGTCATCGCAGATCTCAAAGATCTCTTTCATACGATGTGAGATATAGACGATGCCGCAGCCCTGCGCTTTCAGTTCGTTGATCACCCGGAACAGCGACAGCGTTTCGGTATCCGTCAGCGCATCGGTCGGCTCATCCATGATGATCACCTGCGACTCAAAGCTCAGCACTTTGGCAATTTCGACCATTTGCTGATCGCCAATCGACAGATCGCCGACCAGCTTGTGGCTGTTGAAGCGCAGATTAAGCCGCTTAAGTAACGCATCCGCTTCGGCATACATGCGCGCCCACTGGATGCGGCCAAAGCGGTTAACAAATTCGCGACCGAGAAAAATATTCTCAGCCACGGTTAACTGGGGGATCAGGTTCAGTTCCTGATGAATAATGCCGATGCCCGCTTCCTGTGACGCTTTAGGGCCATTGAAACGGGTCTCTTTGCCGAGCCAGTGCAGCGAACCGGCGTCGAACTGATATATCCCGGTCAGCACTTTCATCATGGTAGATTTGCCGGCGCCGTTTTCACCCACCAGCGCCATGACGCGTCCTGCCTGGACATTCAGTGAGGCACCCTTCAGGGCTTTTACCCCAGGGAACGATTTTTCAATGCCGTTGAGCTGCAGTAAAGGTTGCATAGCGGCCTCAGAAGGTCACACCGGCGCTGAGGATGACATTCGCAAACGGAGAACACTCTCCGCTGCGAATGACCGCCTGACTGCGCTGCGTTTGTTGTTTGAATTGATCATGGCTGGTGTAGCGGATGGTGATGGTATTTCCCTGGTGCTGTTGCAAGGCTTCGAGCACGGCGAGCAGTGCGCTATGGAGCTGCGGATTGTGCTGCTTAATCTCCTCCGCGATCAGGGCGCTTTCTACCTGCATCTCAAGCGTGACGGCCTTTACCACCGCGATAAAATCGGGCGTACCCGGTATCAGGGCTAAATCGATGCGTTGCGGTCCTGCCGGGATCGGCAAACCGGCATCGGCAATCGTCAGCGTATCTGTGTGTCCCAGGCGGGCAATCACATGAGAGAGTTCAGCGTTTAACAAGCGACCTTTTTTCATTTTTCACTCCACAGCGAAACGTTTCGCTGACAGGAGTGTATGAAAAGCCGCCAGCAACTCAATCGGCGAAGCTGAAATTTGTGATCGCTATCGAAACGTTTCGCTTACGCGGCGGGAAATTTGAATTAAGGCGGGCAGCAGGGCAGAAAAAAGGACCGCTGATGCGGTCCCGTAGTGGACGATTAAGGCAGTTTCTTAACCTGTTTAACGTCCATTTCGATGCTGTTGAAATCTTTATCCAGCTCACCGGTCAGCTCAACGGTATCTTTTGGCGAGATAGTCTGGCCGTTCCAGTGCTTATGGTCGATTTCGACTTTCATCGTACCGGTCTGATCGCGGAACAGATAATCTTCATCGCCGATCTGTTTTTCCAGCTTACCGCGTACGGTAATCCAGCTGTCATCCTTCATCTCTTCCGCCTGCTTCACCGTCACCACACTGGTGTGGTCAGCGCTGAAACCACCCTGTCGGGTCTGAACCTGCGCCGCCGGGGCATTGGGGTCGACAAAGCCGCCTTGCTGAGCAGCAAAAACCGGGGCAGAAGCCAGCATAACGACAGCTAAAATTGCAGCGTGCTTTTTCATTTTGTCACCTCTTTTCCATGATGTGTTTCGTTTTGTTGAGCCTAGTTGACCATAAGGTTCTTAACAGCTTCTTAAGAAGCAAAAATAAGCCATTTTCGCCGAAATGCGCTGTACAAGCGGCAGTCTGCTTCGTATAAAGCGCTATCACCGCAGGGAGAAATGATGCGTATTTTACTGATAGAAGACGATCGCTTAATTGGCGACGGGATTAAAGCGGGACTGGGTAAGCTGGGATTTAGCGTCGACTGGTTTACCTCCGGCGAGGCCGGATTTCAGGCGTTAAACGCCGCGCCGTGGGATGCGGTGATCCTCGATCTGTCACTGCCCGAACGGGACGGACTGGATATCCTGCGACAGTGGCGTCAGCAAGGGCAGGATGTACCGGTGCTGATCCTGACGGCGCGTGATGCGCTCGATCAGCGAGTCGAAGGGCTGCAGATGGGCGCGGATGATTATCTCTGCAAACCGTTCGCTCTGACCGAAGTAGCTGCTCGCTTACAGGCGCTGATCCGTCGCCGGCATGGTCAGCTACAGCCAGAGCTGCGTCATGGCAACGTGGTCCTGAAGCCCGACAGCCACAGCGTTACCTGCGACGGCCAGGCGATTGAGCTGAAAAGTCGGGAACTGGCGCTGCTGGAGCTGTTTATGCGCAACCCTGGCCGGGTGCTGACCCGCAGCCAGCTGGAGGAAAAACTGTATAGCTGGGACGCCGACGTCTCCAGCAATGCGGTGGAAGTGCATATTCATCACCTGCGTAAGAAACTCGGCAGTCAGTTTATCCGCACTCTGCACGGCGTGGGTTATACCCTGGGAGCGACAGAATGCGATCGGTAAGTCTGTTTCTGCGGCTTGGCATCGGTTTTGTGCTGCTGCTGGGCATCTGCTGGGCCAGTGCCAGCCTCAGTGCATGGCATCAGACGCGTGACACCATTAATGAGCTGTTCGATACCCAGCAGATGCTGCTGGCCAAGCGCCTGCTGACCCTCGATTACGCCTCGCTAGATGCACCGTCCCTGCCAAAAACCCGACAGCTGCTGCGGCACCACCGTGGCGATCAGGATGATGACGCGCTGGCGTTTGCTGTCTTCACCCATGATGGCCGGCAGGTGCTCAACGATGGTGATAATGGCAGATACCTGCCGTTTGAAGCGGACTACCAGGGTTTTCATGATGGCCAGCTCACCAATGATGATGACCGCTGGCGTTTTGTCTGGCTGACCACACCAGACAAACAGTTTCGCGTGGTGGTCGGTCAGGAGAGGGAATATCGCGATGAGATGGCCGGAGATTTGATGCAGGCCAGCGTATTACCCTGGCTGATCGCGCTGCCTTTTATGCTGCTGCTGCTCATCAGCCTGGTCTGGTCGGAATTACGTCCGTTAAAGCAGCTGGCGAAGCAACTGGCTCAGCGTGCACCGGATGACGGCACCCCTTTGCAGGCCGAACGGGTGCCGAAAGAGGTGCAGCCGCTGATCCTCGCGCTGAACGGCCTGTTCAGTCGCATCAGCGCAATGATGCAACGTGAACGGCGTTTTACCTCGGATGCCGCGCATGAGCTGCGCAGCCCGCTGGCCGCGTTGCAGGTACAAAGCGAAGTGATTCAGCTGGCCGTCGACGATGAAACGATGCGAACCCATGCGCTGAAACAGCTGGATAGCGGCATTGCGCGCGCTACCCGGCTGGTGGATCAGCTGCTTACCCTGTCGCGGGTGGAAGCGGATGATGCCCGCAGCGCCTTTGAACCGGTATCGTTAAAACAGACGCTGCAGGAGACGCTGGCGGCGCAACTGCCGCTGGCGGATAAAGCCGGCGTAACCTTACGTCTGCACGCAGAAGCCGAACCGGTGATACAGGGCCATCCGCTGTTGCTCTCGTTGCTGGTACGCAACCTGCTGGATAACGCGATTCGCTATACCCCTGCCGGCAGTGAAGTGGATGTGCGGCTCGCGGCCAACAGCCTGTCCGTCGAGGATAACGGAGAGGGCCTGAGCGATGCCGATCGGCAACGGTTAGGCGAGCGTTTCTGGCGACCGCCCGGTCAGGAGAAGAGTGGCAGCGGGCTGGGATTATCGATCGTGCGGAACATCGCTCAGCTGCACGCGATGCAGCTGGCGTTCAGCCAGCGCCCCGGCAGCGGATTGTGCGTCACGCTGCGCTGGTAATAAAAAACCCGCCGATAAGGCGGGTTTTACAGGTTAGATCTCGACCTGGGTGCCCAGCTCGATCACCCGGTTTGGCGGGATCTCAAACTGGTCAGGGGCGCGTAACGCATTGCGCTGTAGCGCCATGAACAGCTTGCCACGCAACCGCAGATACCACGGCCGTTTGCCGATAATCAGCGACTCATGCGACATAAAGAAAGAGGTTTCCATCATCCGGCAGTTCAGCCCTTCCAGCCCACAACGGTGGAAAATCTCCTCCACGTTCGGCGTTTCGCGCCAGCCATAGCTGGCCACCACGCGCCAGAACGTCGGCGAAAGCTGCTCAATCGTCACCCGCCGCACATTGTGCACGTAAGGCGCATCCTCAGTACGCAGCGTCAACAGCACTACCCGTTCGTGCAGCACTTTGTTGTGCTTGAGGTTATGCAGCATGGCAAAGGGGATCACGTTCAGTGCGCGCGACATATAGACCGCGGTGCCCGGTACCCGCACCGGCGGCGATTTCTCCAGTGACGCAATCATCGCCTCCAGTGAGTTGCCGTGCTCATGCATCCGGCGCAGCAGGCGGAAACGTTCACTTTTCCACGTCGTCATAATGATAAACATCACCAGGCCGAGGCAGAGCGGCAACCAGCCACCCGAGAAAATTTTGACCAGGTTGGCGGTAAACAGCGGCACGTCGATAAACAGCATCAGCAGCAGGATTACGCCAACCGCCAGCTTGTGCCAGTGCCAGTTTTTAATCGCCACGGTGCAGGAGAGAATTGAGGTCAGCACCATAGTACCGGTCACCGCAATGCCATAGGCCGCCGCCAGATTGCTGGAGTGTTCAAAGCTGATAATCACAATCAGCACCGCGAAATAGAGCACCCAGTTGATCATCGGGATATAGATCTGGCCCGATTCACGCTCCGAGGTATGAATGATCCGCATGCCGGGCAGATACCCGAGACGGACCGCCTGGCGCGTCAGCGAGAAGACGCCGGAGATTACCGCCTGCGAGGCGATTACCGTCGCCAGAGTCGCCAGAATCAGCATCGGGATCAGCGCCCAGTCCGGCGCCAGCAGGAAAAAGGGGTTCTTAATCGCTTTGGGATCGCTGAGCAGCAGCGCGCCCTGGCCAAAATAGTTGAGCACCAGTGACGGCAGCACCACGGAGAACCACGCCAGCCGGATCGGGATTTTACCGAAGTGGCCCATATCAGCATACAGCGCTTCTACGCCGGTAATCGCCAGTACGACGGCGCCCAGTGCAAAGAAGGAGATCGACTTATATTGCAGGAAGAAGTTAACCGCATAGGTGGGATTAAGCGCCTGCAGAACTTCAGGGTTCTTCATGATGCCGTTAACGCCGAGGATCGCCAGCACCAGGAACCACAGCAGCATTACCGGCGCAAACAGCTTGCCGACCATGCCGGTTCCGTGTTTCTGAATCGCGAACAGCAGCGTCAGCACCGCAATCGACAGCGGCACGATAAAGGGATCAAGCGACGGAGCGGCAATTTCCAGTCCTTCTATCGCCGACATCACTGAAATCGCTGGCGTGATCACCACTTCGCCATAGAAGAAGCTGCCGCCAATCAGGCCCATGATTACCAGCACCGCAGTGGCGCGGGCACCGGTATGACGGCCCGCCAGCGACATCAGGGTCAGAATTCCCCCTTCACCCGCGTTGTCGGCCCGCATGACGTAGCTGATGTATTTCAGTGAAACCACCAGCACCAGTAGCCAGAAAATCAGTGACAGAAAGCCAAATACCGCGCCGCGTTCCACGCCGAAGCCGAACTGGCCGGAGAGACATTCACGCAAGGTATACAGCGGACTGGTGCCGATATCCCCATAGACAACACCAATTGCGGCCAGCGTTAGCCCACCAAGTGACTGCTTATTATCCGAGCTCATAGAGTTATCTTTTGTTGGAGTCTAAGAGGCGCAAAAACCCCTCGCTCAAGCCATCAAAAAGCGCACAGTATGCACGTATTGCCGAAAATTCCTATACCCGGTTAACCTGACCACCGGCGGAATGCGGCGGTTTTTACCTCAGAAACCGCGGCTTATGGCCGCTTTCCCGTTAACCGAATCTTCTGAAACAAAAAAGCTGACAGCTATCAACGCTTTCACGCATCATTATCTATAGAGTAAGGCGCTTGCTTAAGCGCGGCGGCCCGACGATCGTAAGGACATTGATGTGATTATGGCTCAACCCCATCTTTTGGCAGAAAGAATTTCTCGCCTCAGCAACGCGTTAGAAAAAGGCCTGTATGAACGGCATCATGCTATTCGCCTTTGTCTGCTGGCCGCGCTCAGCGGTGAAAGCGTGTTCCTGCTCGGTCCGCCTGGCATTGCGAAGAGTCTGATTGCCCGCCGCCTCAAATATGCCTTTCAGCACGCCCGCGCCTTTGAATACCTGATGACCCGTTTCTCCACGCCTGAAGAGGTGTTTGGCCCGCTGTCGATCCAGGCGCTAAAAGATGAAGGTCGCTATCAGCGCCTGACCAAAGGCTATCTGCCCGACGCGGAGATTGTCTTTCTCGATGAGATCTGGAAAGCCGGTCCGGCCATTCTGAACACCTTGCTGACTGCGATTAACGAACGCCGCTTCCGCAACGGCGACAGCGAAGAAAAAATTCCGATGCGGCTGCTGGTCACCGCCTCCAACGAACTGCCGGAAGCCGACAGCGGTCTGGAAGCACTGTATGACCGGATGCTGATCCGCTTATGGCTGGACAACGTGCATGAAAAGCAGAACTTCCGCAGCATGCTGACGCATCAGCAGGATGAAAATGCCAATCCGGTGGCCGAATCGCTGCGCATCAGCGATGAAGAGTATGCCCAGTGGCAGCTTGGCATCAGCCAGGTCAGTTTACCCGATGCGGTGTTTGAACTGATTTATCAACTGCGTCAGCAGCTGGAGAGCCAGCCAGCGGCCCCTTACATTTCTGACCGGCGCTGGAAAAAAGCCATTCACCTGCTGCAGGCCAGCGCCTTTTACAGCGGCCGCAACGCCATCGCGCCAATCGACCTGATCCTGCTGAAAGATTGCCTGTGGCACGATGTCGCCTCAATGCAGCTGCTGGAACGTGAAATTGACCTGTTAATGACCCAGCATGCCTGGCAACAGCAGCCGATGCTACTCAGGCTGCAACAGATCAAAGCGCGCCGGATGGCCTTGCAGCAGCAACAGAGCATGGCGCAGGCGATCACGCTGGAGAAGCACAGCGGTATGTTCAGCCGCAAACCCTATTACGATTTGCCGGAAAATCTTACCGACGAGCAGCTGACGCTGATGCTGCAACATCCACTGACGCTGCATGATATGCAGGTCACGCATCTGGTGATCGCCCGCGACGCACTGCATCAGTGGCTGCAAAAAGGCGGCGAGATACGCGGCAAGCTCAACGGCATCGGCTTCGCGCAGACGCTGGATTTACAGGTCGATGCGCAGCACTGCCTGGCGATACGTGACGTCAGCCTGCAATCCTCACGGCTGACACTGCCTGGCGCCAGCAATAGCGATCAGCTACCCGGCGAAATTATCGAGGCGCTGGATACGCTGGAAAGTGAGTTACGCAGCCAGCGTCACCTGTTCAGCCAGCATCAGCGCTGTCTGTTTATCAGCGATGACTGGCTGGCGCGGGTTGAGACCAGCCTGCAGGATGTGGCGGAACAGCTGAAACAGGCGCGTAAATGATCTCACTGGAGACGCTCAGCACGCTGCTCTCAATTGGCGAAACGGAACTGATTGAAGAGTTGATCATCGCTCTGCTGGCGTCGGCGCAACTGGCACTGTTTTTTGAAAAATTCCCCGGTCTGAAAAAAGCCCTGCTGCGCGATGTGCCGCGCTGGAAAGCGGAGATCAACGCTGAGCTGAAGGCCACCCCGGTACCCGCCGTGCTGGCGGAGGAGTTTCAGCTGTTCCAGCGGGTGCAGCTGCTCAGCGATCGTCAGTTCAGCCAGCAGCTCGATGACACGCTACAAACGCTGGAACGCCTGCCTTCACCGTTTATTGATGAAGCCCGCCGGCTACTGCAACACACCGACATCCATCATCTCAGCAGTGCGCAGCATACGCTGTTTTTACAGCGCTGGCGGCTCAGCCTGACGCTGCAAACCCTGACGCTGAATCAGCAGTTGCTGGAGCAGCAGCGCGAACGTCTGATGGCGGAACTGCTGCAGCGTATGGCGCTGAGTGGTCAGCTGGCACCGATGCTGAGCGACGATGACGAAGCGGCGGCAGGCCGGCTGTGGGACATGAGCAAAACTTCACTGCAGCCAGGCGACTACCAGCTGATGCTGCAGTACGGTGATTTTCTGGCGCAGCAGCCGGAACTGCTGAAGCTGGCACAACAGCTCGGCCGCAGCCGGGAAGCGAAATCGGTGCCGTCACAGGATGCGCCGATGGAGGCATTTCATCAGCTGGTTCACGAGCCAGCGGCGGTACCGGAAGAGGTCAGCGGCATTCATCAGAGCGATGATGTGCTGCGCCTGCTGCCACCGGAGCTGGCTGCGCTGAGCATCAGCGAGCTGGAGCTGGAATTTTACCGCCGGCTGGTAGAGAAACGCTTGCTGACCTACAAGCTGCAGGGCGATGCCTGGCATGAAAAAGTGACCCAGCGACCGGTCAGCCACCAGCATCATGAAGAGCAGCCGCGCGGACCGTTTATTGTCTGCGTCGATACCTCCGGTTCGATGGGCGGGTTCAACGAGCGCTGCGCCAAAGCGTTCTGCCTGGCACTGTTGAAGGTGGCGCTGGCCGATCGTCGTCGCTGCTACATTATGCTGTTCGCCCATGAGGTGATTGGCTATGAGCTGACCGGTGATGATGGACTTGAGCAGGCTATTCGCTTCCTCAGCCAGCGTTTTCGTGGCGGCACCGATCTTGCCGCCTGTCTCACGGCCGTGGTTAAGCGCATGGAAGGACCGGTCTGGCAGGAGGCGGACGCGGTGATCGTCTCCGATTTTATCGCCCAGCGGCTGCCGGAAGAGGTGATCAGCGCCATCAAACAGCGCCAGCGACACAATCAGCAACGTTTTCACGCCGTGGCGATGTCGACCCACGGCAAGCCCGGCATTATGCGCATCTTCGACCATATCTGGCGCTTCGATACCGGTATGAAAAGCCGCCTGCTGCGCCACTGGCGGCGTTAAGTCATCAGGCAGAAATGCTTCTTTGCTATAGTGAATCACTGCCATTTTTTCACACAGCAATCTGGAGCACCTTGTGACGACCGTCCAACCCCATCGCGATCTGCCTGCGCCGACGCGAACCTTACTGCTCTCCGGCCAGAATATTGAACAAAAACGTGCCGAACTGCTGACTTACTTCCTCCAGACCTGGGAGCAGTACGAAAGTCTGTTTACCTGCCTGACTGATTCGCAGGCCTGGTTTACCAAAGCCATTCCGCTGCGTCATCCGCTGATCTTCTATTTTGGTCATACCGCCACCTTCTACATTAATAAGCTGATGGCCGGTCGCTACATTGAGGCGCGCCTCGACGATCGTATTGAAGCGATGATGGCGATTGGCGTCGATGAGATGAGCTGGGACGATCTCAATGACAGCCACTATGAGTGGCCCACTATCGACGCGGTACGTGACTATCGTGGTCGGGTCAAAGCAGTGGTCAGCGACCTGATCCAGACGATGCCGCTGAGCTTACCGATCCAGTGGGACAGCCCGGCCTGGGTGATCCTGATGGGGATCGAGCATGAGCGTATTCACCTGGAAACGTCCAGCGTGCTGATCCGGCAACTGCCGGTTGACTGGGTGACGCCGCAGCCGGCCTGGCCAGTCTGTCCGCTGGCGCGCCATCAGCGCCAGGATGTGCCGGTCAACAGTCTGCTGCCGATGCCGGGCGGTCGCGTTACGCTGGGCAAAACCGACGATACCTACGGCTGGGATAACGAATATGGCAGCCAGCAGATCACGCTGCAGCCGTTCAAAGCCAGCAAGATGCTGGTCAGTAACGCCGAGTTTTTTGAGTTTGTCAGCGCAGGCGGCTATCAGGACGCCCGCTGGTGGGATGATGAAGGCTGGGGCTGGTGCCAGTTTGCCCAGGCGGAGAAGCCAACGTTCTGGGTCGGCACGCCAGCGATGCCCGATCAGCTTAAGCTGCGTCTGATGTGTGAAGAAGTGGCGATGCCGTGGGACTGGCCAGCGGAAGTGAACCAGCTGGAAGCGGCCGCCTTCTGTCGCTGGAAAGCCGACCAGAGCGGAATGGCTATCCAGCTGCCGTGCGAAGCGGAGTGGTATCAGCTGCGTGAACAGGTCGCCGGCGATCAGCCGCAGTGGGAGCGGGCACCTGGCAATATCAATCTGGCATACTGGGCCTCTTCCAGCCCGGTCGATCAGTTCGCCCAGGGCGAGTTCTTCGATATCGTCGGTAACGTCTGGCAGTGGACCACCACGCCGACTAACGGCTTTGAAGGCTTTAAAGTCCATCCGCTGTACGACGACTTTTCCACCCCGACCTTTGATGGCAAGCATTCGCTGATTAAAGGCGGCAGCTGGATCTCGACCGGCAACGAAGCGCTCAAATCGGCGCGTTATGCGTTCCGCCGACATTTCTTCCAGCACGCCGGTTTCCGCTACGTGGTCTCCCGCCATCAGGAAAGCATGACGCTGAATCCGTACGAAACCGACGCCATGGTGTCGCAGTATCTCGATTTCCAGTATGGCCCGCGCTATTTTGGGGTCGATAATTACGCCGAAAGCCTGGTAAAACTGGCGCTGAATTACACCACGTCACACGCTGAAGCGCTGGATATCGGCTGCGCCACCGGACGCGCCAGTTTTGAGCTGGCCCGCCATTTTGAACGCGTTACCGGCATGGATTACTCGGCGCGCTTTATTGACGTGGCGCTGCAACTGACCAGCGGCGAAGATTTCCGTTATGTCGTGCCGCAGGAGGGCGATCTGGTAGAGTATCGCCAGGTGCGTCTGAAAGATTTCGGGCTGGATGGCGATCTGGCGCAGCGCATTCAGTTTGTGCAGGGCGACGCCTGTAACCTCAAACCGCAACCGGCCCGCTACGATCTGGTGCTGGCTTCCAATCTGATCGATCGCCTGCGCCAGCCTGCGCGCTTCCTGCAGGATGTCACGCCGATGCTACGTCCGGGCGGCATTCTGCTGCTCTCCTCGCCTTACACCTGGCTGGAAGCGTATACGCCTAAAGAGAACTGGCTGGGCGGCGTACGTGAAAATGGTGAGGCGCTGACGACGCTACAGGCGCTGCAACGGCTGCTGGCGGCCGACTTTGAACTGCTGGATACGCCGCAGGAGATGCCGTTTGTGATCCGTGAAACGGCGCGCAAGTTCCAGCACACGCTGGCGCAGGTTACCGTCTGGCGTAAACGCTAAGTTACCTGGCAGCGGCGCCCGTCGCTGCCGGTTGTTGCCTGAACCGCGCTTTTGCTGCACATTCTCCCTTGTTCAATTCAAAGCAGCCCAACGAGGATGGCCATGGCCGAACATCTGCAGCTTGATAATCTGGATCGCGGCATTCTGAATGCCCTGCTGGATAACGCGCGTACCGCTTACGCCGAACTGGCAAAACAGTTTAACGTCAGCCCCGGCACCATCCATGTGCGGGTAGAGAAGATGAAGCAGGCCGGCATTATACTGGGCACCCGCGTCGACATCGATCCGCGCCAGCTGGGATTTGATGTCTGCTGTTTTATCGGCATCATTCTGAAGAGTGCCCGCGATTATCCGGCGGCGCTGAGCAAGCTGGACGCGCTGGATGAAGTGGTGGAGGCCTGGTACACCACCGGCCACTACAGCATCTTTATTAAGGTGATGTGCCGCTCGATTGATGCCCTGCAACAGGTGCTGATCAACAAGATCCAGACCATTGATGAAATTCAATCAACAGAAACCCTGATCTCTCTGCAAAACCCGATCATGCGGACCATCAAACCCTGATCGCACTTCTCCTGTGCACAACCTTATCCCGGACGAATGCAGCGGCTGACAACGGCTGCGTTCACCTCTCCCGATCTATTAACCCTGTTTTCCACAGGTGGATCACCGCTTGATCACAGCGTACAATGCCCGCCTTAATGTCCAGGAGAGCAAGATGGCCGATATTACTTTAATCAGTGGCAGTACCTTGGGCAGCGCCGAGTATGTTGCTGAGCATCTGGAAGAAAAATTACAGGACGCAGGCTTCTCAACGCAGATGCTGCACGGCCCGGCGCTGGATGAGGTGCCGCAGGAAGGCATCTGGCTGGTGGTCTGCTCAACCCATGGCGCAGGTGAAATTCCCGACAATCTGCAACCGTGGTTCGAGGCTATCAGTGAAAGCCAGCCCGATCTCTCTCAGGTCCGGTTTGGTGCCGTCGGTCTCGGCAATCATGAATATGACCTGTTTTGCGGGGCGATTCGTCAGATCGAGACGCTGTTGATCGCCCAGGGCGCACAGCGGATCGGTGATCGACTGGAAATCGACGTACTGGAGCATGAGATCCCGGAAGATCCGGCTGAGGCCTGGGTCATGACGTGGAAAAACGCGATCTGAGACTGGTCGGGGATCGTGAAATAGTGACGATCCCCAGTGGAAGATGCTGATTTTGTCCTTTTGCAGACGTTTATTTTGTGGATAACTACCCTCTTTTACTGCGTATAACCGGTAGTTATCCAAAGAATAACCATAGTATGCTTTTTGAGCTGTGTATAAGTCGCCATTTAGATCCCAGCTTATACGGATCAGGATCACCGATCATTAACAGCTAGTGATCCTGGGTAATCCCCTGTTTTGACGGGTGTTCTGGCACATATCCACAGAAACCGGCGATCCTAATAAGAGATCTAACAGAAAGATCATATACAGATCTAAGATCCTTTCTTTTAAAACCGGACGATCCCGCGGCTTTCACCCCAGACGGAATTTGAGTAGAATCCACGCCCCAGGACGACGATCCGGCACGTTTATCAACCGAGGTACCACTTCATGTTTTATCAGGATCCTTTTGACGTCATCGTAATTGGTGGTGGTCATGCGGGCACCGAAGCCGCAATGGCGGCAGCCCGAATGGGTCAGCAAACCCTGTTACTCACCCATAACATTGATACGCTTGGACAAATGTCCTGTAACCCGGCGATCGGTGGCATTGGCAAAGGACATCTGGTGAAGGAAGTGGACGCCATGGGGGGTCTGATGGCCCACGCAATCGATCAGGCCGGTATCCAGTTTAGGATACTAAACGCCAGCAAAGGCCCGGCGGTCAGGGCAACCCGTGCTCAGGCCGATCGCGTGCTCTATCGGCAGGCGATCCGCACTGCGCTGGAGAATCAGCCCAACCTGATGATCTTCCAGCAGGCGGTCGACGATCTGATTGTGGAAAACGATCGGGTAGTCGGTGCCGTTACCCAGATGGGGCTGAAATTCCGGGCGAAGACCGTGGTACTGACGGTCGGGACTTTCCTCGACGGTAAAATTCATATCGGACTGGATAACTACAGCGGCGGTCGCGCAGGCGATCCACCTTCCATTCCGCTGGCAAAACGTCTGCGTGCCCTGCCACTGCGGGTTAATCGCCTGAAAACCGGTACACCGCCGCGCATTGATGCGCGCAGCATCGACTTCAGCGTACTGGCGCCGCAGCATGGCGATAACCCGATGCCGGTGTTTTCGTTCATGGGCAATGCCGCTCAGCATCCGCAGCAGGTGCCGTGCTGGATCACCCATACCAACGAAAAAACCCATGAAGTGATCCGCAATAACCTCGATCGCAGCCCGATGTATGCCGGGATCATCGAAGGGATCGGCCCGCGTTACTGCCCGTCGATCGAAGACAAGGTGATGCGTTTTGCCGATCGTAACGCGCATCAGATCTTCCTTGAACCGGAAGGGCTGACCAGTAACGAAATTTACCCGAACGGCATCTCAACCAGCCTGCCGTTTGACGTACAGATCCAGATCGTGCGATCGATGCAGGGCATGGAAAATGCGAAGATCGTACGTCCGGGCTATGCCATCGAGTATGACTTTTTTGATCCACGCGATCTGAAACCGACGCTGGAGAGCAAATTCATTAACGGTCTGTTCTTTGCCGGACAGATCAACGGCACCACCGGCTACGAAGAAGCAGCCGCGCAGGGGATGCTGGCCGGCCTCAACGCCGCGCGTCAGTCTGCCGACAAAGAGGGCTGGGCACCGCGTCGCGATCAGGCTTACCTCGGCGTACTGGTTGACGACCTCTGCACCCTCGGTACCAAAGAGCCGTACCGCATGTTTACCTCCCGCGCCGAGTATCGTCTGATGCTGCGTGAGGATAATGCCGATCTGCGTCTGACCGAAACTGGCCGCGAGCTGGGCCTGGTCGATGATGCCCGCTGGGCGCGTTTCAACCAGAAGCTGGAAGCGATTGAGCAGGAGCGTCAGCGTCTGCGCGATATCTGGGTACACCCTAAATCTGAGCGCGTTGCCGAGGTGAACACCGTCCTCAGCGCGCCGCTGACCAAAGAAGCCAGTGGCGAAGATTTGCTGCGTCGGCCGGAAATGACCTATCTCACCCTGATGACGCTGGATACCTTTGGCCCGGCGCTGGCCGATGAGCAAGCGGCAGAGCAGGTTGAGATTCAGGTCAAATATGAAGGATACATTGCGCGTCAGCAGGAAGAGATCGATCGTCAGCAGCGCAACGAGAATACCCTGTTGCCGGTGGATCTGGATTATCGCCAGGTCAACGGCCTGTCAAATGAGGTGATCGCGAAGCTGAATGACCACAAGCCAACCTCGATTGGCCAGGCGACGCGCATTTCCGGCATCACGCCGGCGGCTATCTCTATTCTGCTTATTTATCTGAAAAAACAGGGTCTGCTGCGCAAAAGCGCCTGACCTGAAACGGGGCGAGGCGACTCGCCCCCGCTGACTGGACTTACGCTGTGATCAACACACTCACCTCGCTGCTACAGGCAGCCAAGATTTCCCTCTCCGATCAACAAAAACAGCAGCTGGTTGCCTACGTCGGCCTGCTGGACAAGTGGAATAAAGCCTACAACCTGACGTCAGTGCGCGATCCGCAGCAGATGCTGATTCGCCATATACTCGACAGCATTGTGGTGGCACCACACCTGATCGGTTCGCGCTTTATTGATGTCGGTACCGGACCGGGCCTGCCAGGCATTCCGCTGGCGATTGTGATGCCTGATGCGCACTTTACGCTGCTCGACAGCCTCGGTAAGCGGGTGCGTTTCCTGCGGCAGGTACAGCATGAGTTAGGACTTACTAACATTACGCCGGTGCAGAGCCGGGTTGAAGACTTCCCGGCAGAGCCACCGTTTGATGGCGTGATCAGCCGGGCATTCGCCTCACTGACTGACATGGTTAACTGGTGTCATCATCTGCCCGGGGCAGAAGGGCGCTTTTTTGCCCTTAAAGGTGTCCGTCCGGATGATGAAATCGCCAGCTTACCGGCCGGCTATCGCTGTGATGAGGTGATTAAGCTGCAGGTTCCTCAGCTGGAAGGCGACCGGCACCTTGTTATCCTCCGTCAGCAATAGGCCTGAAATAGATAAGGATTTAACCCGCTTCAGCGATTTGTCTTATCCCGCTGACTGGTGAAAAAAAGTGCATTTGATGCGTTAATAATAAAGGATTTTCATTAAGCCTCTGACGGCGGAAGGTTAAAAACGCCGACGGAAATTATCCGAAAAGCTCTGTTACATTTAACGTTTAATTCACATTTAGTTAGCACAAAGATCACTTGTATAGCGGACTAACGGAATAAAAATAGTCACGCCAGAAAATATATCAAGGTAATTACCTGGCGTGCGTAATATGAATTTCACGATTCTCATGCACAGTTCGATGTCAATAGCGTGTTTTCAGTGAAAATAGGCTTTTTTGGCGGGTAATATATTTTCAACTTGCTGATTTTTATGGCTTTATCGCGGATATGAACGGCATGTAATTAGCGTTCTGAGAAAAGTCCTGGCGGCGCGAATGCTTATTATGTGATCTAAAGCACGCTTTAAAAGCAACTCGCCAGCCAATTTTCAGCCGGGAAAAGGCGAATCCTTACCGGGGGATGTTTGGAAAAATAGCCCTCCGGAAAGAAATTTAAATAATTGTTCACCTTTTCGCTACTTACCGATTGAAATCGCAGGTGCGGCCCGTATAATTTGCACGGCTTTTGCTGCTTGACTCAAATGCGTAAAGGCAGTCTTATACGACACGCGACATACCCCGAATGGGGCAGGAGAGTATCAGCGTCATGTCAGTGTCTCTTTACAGTGTAAAATTCGCCCGGACAGTGCTGATGATTCAGCTGGTGACAATCGTCATCATCGGCGCACTCTTTGCCCTGAAAGATGTCACCTGGGGCGTCTCTGCTGTAGCTGGCGGAGCGGCAGCCTGGCTGCCGAACGTGTTGTTTTTGTTTTTAGCCTGGCGCCTGCAGGGGCAAACCCCGGCTTCGGGGCGAGTCGCGTGGAGCTTCGCTTTGGGTGAAATAGCCAAAGTGTTCGCGACCATCATTTTGCTCATTGTGGCGTTGGGTCTATTCGGGGCGGTTTTCTGGCCGGTCGGAATAACCTGGTTATCGGTGCTGGTGGTACAAATGCTGGCACCGGCGGTAATTAACAACAAAGGGTAAGAGGCATCATGGCTGCAGGAGAAATCTCTACTCCGCAAGAATACATAGGACACCATCTGAATAACCTTCAGCTGGACCTGCGTACTTTCGAGTTAGTGAATCCGCACGACGCTCCCGCGACGTTCTGGGTATTAAATATCGATTCCATGTTTTTCTCTCTGGTGCTGGGATTCATCTTCCTGGTGTTGTTCCGTAAAGTAGCTAAAACAGCTACCAGCGGTGTGCCAGGGAAATTACAAGCGGCTATCGAACTGGTTGTCGGCTTCGTTGATGACAACGTGCGCGACATGTATCACGGTAAGAGCAAACTTATCGCCCCGCTGGCGCTGACAATTTTTGTCTGGGTCTTCCTGATGAACTTCATGGATCTGCTGCCAATCGATCTGCTGCCGTATATCGGCGAGCATTGGTTGGGCCTGCCGGCGCTGCGCGTCGTGCCGTCTGCAGACGTGAACATCACGCTCTCTATGGCGTTGGGCGTCTTTATTTTGATTCTGTTCTACAGCATCAAAATGAAAGGCATTGGCGGCTTCACGAAAGAGCTGACGCTGCAGCCTTTTAACCACCCGATCTTCATCCCGATCAACCTGATTCTGGAAGGTGTGAGCCTGCTGTCTAAACCGGTTTCTCTCGGTTTACGACTGTTCGGCAACATGTATGCGGGTGAGCTGATCTTTATCCTTATTGCCGGTCTGTTGCCGTGGTGGTCGCAGTGGGTGCTGAATGTGCCGTGGGCCATTTTCCACATCCTGATCATTTCGCTACAGGCTTTCATTTTCATGGTCCTCACGATTGTCTATCTGTCGATGGCATCTGAAGAACATTGATTTTTTTCTCAACACTACTTTCCCTCTCTATTCCGGGTGACGGCCATCAGGCCGCGGCCCGGAAGATGAAGGGAGCATTTAACTGAAACAAACTGGAGACTGTCATGGAAAACCTGAATATGGATCTGCTGTACATGGCTGCCGCTGTGATGATGGGCCTGGCGGCAATCGGTGCTGCGATCGGTATCGGCATCCTCGGAGGAAAATTCCTGGAAGGCGCTGCTCGTCAGCCTGACCTGATTCCTCTGCTGCGCACGCAGTTCTTTGTTGTAATGGGTCTGGTGGATGCAATCCCGATGATCGCTGTTGGTCTGGGTCTCTACGTGATGTTTGCTGTCGCCTAAAGCTCCTGTGTTCACTCAGCGCACAGTGTGCAAGGGTGAACGGATTCTGCCGCTTATCGTTGATAACGGCAGAAAAGTTAAATACTCAATTAGAGGCATTGTGCTGTGAACATTAATGCAACAATCCTCGGCCAGGCCATCGCGTTCATCCTGTTTGTCGCGTTCTGCATGAAGTACGTATGGCCGCCGATTATGGCTGCCATCGAAAAGCGCCAGAAAGAAATTGCTGAAGGCCTTGCTTCTGCTGAACGCGCGAAGAAAGATTTGGATCTCGCGCAGGCTAATGCGACCGACCAGCTGAAAAAAGCTAAAGAAGACGCTCAGGTCATTATCGAGCAAGCGAACAAGCGTCGCGCGCAGATTCTGGACGAAGCCAAAACCGAAGCTGATAACGAACGTGCTCGCATCGTGGCACAAGCGCAGGCTGAGATTGACGCCGAACGCAAACGTGCTCGTGAAGAACTGCGTAAGCAAGTCGCGTTGCTGGCTATGGCCGGTGCCGAGAAGATCATCGAACGTTCCGTGGATGAAGCTGCTAACAGCGACATCGTTGATAAACTGGTCGCTGAACTGTAAGGAGGGAGGGGCTGATGTCTGATCTGATTACTGTAGCTCGCCCCTACGCCAAAGCAGCTTTTGACTTTGCTGTTGAGCATCAAGGTATTGAACGCTGGCAACAGATGCTGGCGTTTGCCGCAGAAGTGGCTCGCAATGAACAGATGGCTGATCTTCTTTCAGGTGCGTTAGCACCCGAAGCGTTGGCAGCGTCGTTTAACGCAGTCTGTGGTGATCAACTGGATGAACCCGCGCAGAACCTGATTAAGGTGATGGCGGAAAACGGACGTTTGACAGCGCTTCCGGCAGTACTGGCCCAATTCATCGACCTGCGTGACGCTTATGAAGCCACCGCAGAAGTTGATGTTATCTCCGCCAGTACGCTGAGTGACGACCAGCTGAATAAAATCAGCGCCGCGATGGAAAAACGTCTGTCACGCAAAGTTAAGCTGAATTGCAAAATTGATAAGTCTGTGATGGCAGGCGTGATCATCCGTTCGGGTGATCTGGTTATTGATGGCAGCGTACGCGGCCGTCTTGACCGTCTGGCTGACGTCTTGCAGTCTTAAGGGGACTGGAGCATATGCAACTGAATTCCACCGAAATCAGCGAACTGATCAAGCAGCGCATTGCTCAGTTCAATGTCGTGAGTGAAGCTCACAACGAAGGTACGATTGTTTCTGTAAGTGACGGTATCATCCGCGTACACGGCCTGGCCGATGTGATGCAGGGTGAGATGATTGCCCTGCCGGGCAACCGTTACGCGATTGCCCTGAACCTCGAGCGTGACTCAGTAGGTGCAGTGGTAATGGGTCCTTACGCTGACCTCGCCGAAGGCATGAAGGTGAAGTGTACTGGCCGTATTCTGGAAGTACCGGTAGGCCGTGGTCTGCTGGGCCGTGTGGTGAACACCCTGGGTGCACCAATCGACGGTAAAGGCGCAATCGACAACGACGGTTTCTCACCGGTTGAAGTGATTGCACCAGGCGTTATCGACCGTCAGTCAGTCGACCAGCCGGTTCAGACCGGTTATAAGTCGGTCGATGCGATGATTCCAATCGGCCGTGGCCAGCGTGAGCTGATCATCGGTGACCGTCAGACCGGTAAAACCGCGATGGCGATCGATGCGATCATCAACCAGCGCGACTCGGGCATCAAGTGTGTCTACGTTGCGATTGGTCAGAAAGCCTCAACCATCTCTAACGTGGTTCGCAAGCTGGAAGAGCATGGCGCGCTGCAGAACACCATTGTTGTGGTGGCCTCTGCTTCTGAATCTGCTGCCCTGCAGTATCTCTCTCCGTACGCAGGCTGTGCGATGGGTGAATACTTCCGTGACCGCGGTGAAGATGCGCTGATCGTTTATGATGATCTCTCTAAGCAGGCAATTGCTTACCGTCAGATCTCTCTGCTGCTGCGCCGTCCACCAGGTCGTGAAGCATTCCCTGGTGACGTGTTCTATCTCCACTCCCGTCTGCTGGAACGTGCATCACGCGTAAGCGCTGATTATGTTGAGCGTTTCACTAACGGTGCCGTGACAGGTAAAACCGGTTCACTGACTGCACTGCCGATCATCGAAACCCAGGCGGGCGACGTTTCTGCGTTCGTTCCGACCAACGTAATCTCGATTACTGATGGTCAGATCTTCCTGGAATCGAACCTGTTCAACTCCGGTATTCGTCCGGCGGTTAACCCAGGTATTTCGGTATCGCGTGTTGGTGGTGCTGCACAGACCAAGATCATCAAGAAACTGTCCGGTGGTATCCGTACCGCGCTGGCACAGTATCGTGAACTGGCGGCGTTCTCGCAGTTCGCCTCTGATCTGGACGATGCAACCCGTAAACAGCTGAGCCACGGTCAGAAAGTCACCGAGCTGCTGAAGCAGAAACAGTATGCGCCGATGTCAGTCGCGCAGCAGGGTCTGGTTCTGTTCGCGGCCGAGCGTGGCTATCTGAACGACGTTGAGCTGGCAAAAATTGGCAGCTTCGAAGCTGCACTGCTGGCCTTCGCCGATCGCGATCACGCCGAGCTGATGGCTGAAATCAACCAGTCGGGTAACTACAACAACGATATCGAAGCCAAGCTGAAAGGCCTGATCGATACGTTTAAAGCAACCCAGTCCTGGTAATGTCTGGCGGCTTGTCTGAAAAGGCAGGCCGCAAGGCTTTGAGGAGAAGCTAATGGCCGGCGCAAAAGAGATACGAAGCAAGATCGGAAGCGTGAAAAACACGCAGAAGATCACCAAAGCGATGGAAATGGTCGCCGCCTCCAAGATGCGTAAAACGCAGGAACGCATGGCGGCCAGCCGTCCGTATGCAGACACCATGCGCAAAGTGATTGGTCACCTTGCGTTGGGTAATCTGGAATACAAGCACCCTTACCTGCAAGAGCGCGACGTTAAGCGCGTCGGCTACCTGGTCGTTTCAACTGACCGCGGGCTTTGTGGTGGTTTGAACATTAACCTGTTCAAGAAAGTACTGGCAGATATGAAGTCCTGGTCCGATAAAGGCGTGCAGAGCGATCTGTCGATTATCGGTTCTAAAGGGGCGTCATTCTTCAGTTCTGTTGGTGGCAACATCGTGGCGCAAGTCAGCGGCATGGGCGATAAACCTACCCTGTCTGACCTGATTGGCCCGGTAAAAGTGATGTTGCAGGCTTATGATGAAGGCCGCATCGACAAACTGATGATCGTCAGTAACAAGTTCAATAACACCATGTCTCAGACTCCGACCATTACCCAACTGCTGCCGTTACCGCCAGCGGAAGGTGAAGAAGAGATGAAGGCGAAGACCTGGGATTACCTGTACGAACCCGATCCGAAAGCGCTGCTGGATACCCTGCTGCGTCGTTACGTCGAATCGCAGGTTTATCAGGGTGTGGTGGAAAATCTGGCCAGTGAGCAGGCCGCACGTATGGTGGCGATGAAAGCCGCAACCGATAACGGCGGAAATCTGATCAAAGAGCTGCAGTTGGTGTACAACAAAGCTCGTCAGGCCAGCATCACCCAGGAACTTACCGAGATCGTCTCGGGGGCCTCCGCGGTTTAACCAGGTTTGGAATTAGGTAGAGGATTCAAGATGGCAACTGGAAAGATTGTCCAGATTATCGGCGCCGTTGTTGACGTCGAATTCCCTCAGGACGCGGTACCGCAAGTGTACAGTGCCCTCGAGGTTATGAATGGTGATGCGCGTCTGGTGCTGGAAGTTCAGCAGCAGCTGGGCGGCGGCGTGGTCCGTACCATTGCAATGGGTACGTCTGACGGCCTGAAGCGTGGTCTGAGCGTCAACGACCTGCAGAAACCGATTCAGGTTCCGGTCGGTAAAGCGACCCTGGGCCGTATCATGAACGTTCTCGGCGAGCCAATCGACATGAAAGGCGAGCTGAAAGAAGAAGATGGCAGCGCAGTAGAGATCGCCTCTATTCACCGCGCGGCACCTTCTTATGAAGATCAGTCTAACTCGCAGGAACTGCTGGAAACCGGCATCAAGGTTATCGACCTGATGTGTCCGTTCGCCAAGGGCGGTAAAGTGGGTCTGTTCGGTGGCGCGGGTGTAGGTAAAACCGTCAACATGATGGAACTGATCCGTAACATCGCGGCTGAACACTCAGGTTACTCAGTGTTTGCCGGTGTGGGTGAGCGTACTCGTGAGGGTAACGACTTCTACCACGAAATGACCGACTCCAACGTTATCGACAAAGTTGCCCTGGTGTATGGCCAGATGAACGAGCCGCCGGGTAACCGTCTGCGCGTGGCACTGACCGGTCTGACCATGGCGGAAAAATTCCGTGATGAAGGCCGCGACGTTCTGCTGTTCATCGATAACATCTACCGTTATACCCTGGCCGGTACCGAAGTTTCTGCACTGCTGGGTCGTATGCCATCTGCGGTAGGTTACCAGCCAACGCTGGCCGAAGAGATGGGTGTGTTGCAGGAGCGTATTACCTCCACTAAGACCGGTTCAATCACTTCCGTACAGGCCGTTTACGTCCCTGCGGATGACCTGACTGACCCGTCACCAGCAACTACCTTTGCGCACTTAGACTCAACGGTAACGCTGAGCCGTCAGATCGCCTCTCTGGGTATCTACCCGGCCGTTGACCCGCTGGATTCCACCAGCCGTCAGCTGGATCCACTGGTTGTGGGTCAGGAGCACTACGACGTAGCGCGTGGCGTTCAGTCACTGCTGCAGCGTTACCAGGAGCTGAAAGACATCATCGCCATCCTCGGTATGGACGAGCTGTCTGAAGAAGATAAACTGCTGGTGGCACGTGCGCGTAAGATTCAGCGTTTCCTGTCTCAGCCGTTCTTCGTTGCGGAAGTCTTCACCGGTTCTCCGGGCAAGTACGTTACGCTGAAAGACACTATCCGTGGCTTTAAAGGCATCATGGAAGGTGAGTTTGACCACCTGCCAGAGCAGGCCTTCTACATGGTTGGTGCCATCGAAGAAGCCGTGGAAAAAGCGAAGAAACTGTAATAACGGTTTCCCGGGAGGAATATTATGGCTATGACTTATCACCTGGATGTGGTCAGCGCAGAGAGTCAGTTGTTCTCTGGTCTGGTACAGAAAATTCAGGTGTCAGGTAGCGAAGGTGAGTTAGGGATTTTCCCTGGCCATGCGCCGCTGCTGACTGCCATTAAGCCTGGAATGATCCGTATCGTGAAACAGCACGGCGAAGAGGAGTTTATCTACCTCTCTGGCGGCGTGCTGGAAGTGCAGCCGGGCAGCAGCACCGTTCTGGCCGATACCGCTATTCGCGGTACCGATCTGGACGAAGCCCGCGCCCTGGAAGCGAAACGCAAAGCAGAAGAGCACATGAACAGCAGCCACGGTGACGTGGACTATGCTCAGGCCTCTGCCGAGCTGGCGAAAGCCATTGCTAAACTGCGCGTGATCGAACTGACCAAAAAAGCGATGTAATCCAGCTTTATGCGTCACGAAATGCCAGCCTCCGGGCTGGCATTTTTTTTGCCTGCCGGGTCATCTGCGCCCTCCCGCCTAATTTCGGCCTGAGAAAAATGTAGTAATCTCACCCTCAAACCGTTTTACTTTCACCCGTAAAAATTCACTCAGGATAGTTATGTCTAACAGTGCGATGAGCGTGGTGATCCTTGCCGCTGGCAAGGGCACCCGTATGTATTCCGATCTGCCAAAAGTTCTGCATACGCTGGCAGGCAAGCCGATGGTGCAGCATGTGATTGACGCGGCCAAAGGGCTGGGCGCGCAGCAGGTGCATCTGGTTTATGGTCACGGCGGCGATCGTCTTAAAGCCACCCTCACCGACAGCGCCCTCAACTGGGTGCTGCAGGCCGAACAACTCGGCACCGGCCACGCCATGCAGCAGGCCGCGCCCTGCTTCGCTGACGATGAAGACATTCTGATGCTCTACGGCGACGTACCGCTGATCGCTGAAGCGACGTTACAGCGCCTGCGTGAGGCCAAACCGCAGGGCGGCATCGGCCTGCTCACCGTGGTGCTGGAGAATCCGACCGGCTATGGCCGCATCGTGCGCGAGAACGGCACCATTGTCGGCATCGTCGAGCAGAAAGATGCCACGCCAGAGCAGCTGCAAATCACTGAAATCAACACCGGTATCCTGATCGCCAACGGCGGCGATCTGAAACGCTGGCTGGCGCAGCTCACCAACAATAACGCGCAGGGTGAATACTACATCACCGATATCATCGCGCTGGCGCATCAGGAAGGCCGGGTGATTGAGGCGGTTCATCCGACGCGCATCAGTGAGACCGATGGCGTGAATAATCGTCTGCAGCTGGCAACGCTGGAACGCACTTATCAGACTGAACAGGCTGAGCGCCTGCTGCTGGCGGGCGTGATGCTGCGCGATCCGGCCCGCTTTGACCTGCGCGGTACCCTGACCCACGGCCGGGATGTGGAAATCGACACCAACGTCATCATTGAAGGTCAGGTGGCGCTGGGCGATCGGGTAAAAATCGGCGCGGGCTGCATCATCAAAAACAGCGTGATTGGCGACGATTGCGAAATCAGCCCTTATTCGGTGATCGAGGATGCGAATCTGGCCAGCGCCTGTACCGTCGGACCTTTCGCCCGACTGCGTCCCGGCAGTGAGCTGGCACATGCCGCCCATGTCGGCAACTTCGTTGAGATGAAAAAAGCCCGTCTGGGCGAAGGTTCGAAAGCGGGTCACCTCTCCTATCTGGGCGACGCGGAGATCGGCGCTAACGTCAACATCGGGGCCGGCACCATTACCTGCAACTATGATGGCGCGAATAAATCAAAAACCGTGATCGGTGATAACGTGTTTGTCGGCTCGGACACCCAGCTGGTGGCGCCGGTCAGCGTGGCGGCAGGTGCTACCATTGCGGCGGGCACCACCATCATGAAAGATGTCACCGAAGCGGGACTGGTCTACAACCGCAAAGAGCAGAATCACAAAGCGGACTGGCAGCGCCCACAGAAGAAAAAATAATTTTTAACGGCCCGCTTCATGCGGGCCGATGCAGTGCCAAAACTATAATCCCCACTCTCTACAAGGCTCGGGGAACCGGCAAAGCCGGATATCAGGTCGCATGACAACGAAAGTGGCGAACAGCCATGTAGTCAGGAAAACATCATTATGTGTGGAATTGTTGGTGCAGTAGCACAACGCGATATCGCAGAAATTCTGCTGGAAGGCCTGCGTCGTCTTGAGTATCGCGGATATGATTCGGCCGGTCTGGCCGTGGTCGATCGTCAGGGGCACGTAACGCGCCTGCGACGTTTAGGGAAAGTGCAGAAGCTGGCCGATGCAGCCGAACAGCAGCCGCTGATTGGCGGCACCGGTATTGCCCATACGCGTTGGGCAACGCACGGCGAGCCGTCGGAAGCCAATGCGCATCCGCACGTTTCTGAGCACATCGTTATCGTGCACAACGGCATCATTGAAAACCATGAGCCGCTGCGCGCTGCGATGATCGAGCGTGGTTACGTGTTTGCCTCTGAAACCGACACCGAAGTGGTGGCGCATCTGGTTCACTGGGAGCAGAAGCAGGGCGGAACGCTGCGTGAAGTGGTGCTACGCGTCATCCCGCAACTGCGCGGCGCCTATGGCATGGTGATCATGGACAGCCGCGATCCGTCGCTGCTGGTGGCGGCACGCTCCGGCAGCCCGCTGGTGATTGGCCGTGGCGTGGGCGAGAACTTTATTGCCTCCGATCAGCTGGCGCTGCTGCCGGTGACGCGTCGGTTCATCTATCTGGAAGAGGGTGATATCGCTGAAATCAGCCGTCGCGATGTGACCATCGTTGATCGTACTGGTAAACCGGTGACGCGCGCAGAGATCGAATCGACCCTGCAGTATGATGCCGGTGACAAAGGCATCTACCGCCATTACATGCAGAAAGAGATCTACGAGCAGCCGATGGCGCTGAAAAGCACCCTGAGCGGCCGTTTCAGTCACGGCCAGGTCGATCTCAGCGAGCTGGGCGCAGGTGCAGAAGCGCTGCTGGCGCAGGTGGAGCATATCCAGATTATCGCCTGCGGCACCTCGTATAACTCCGGCATGGTGTCACGCTACTGGTTTGAGTCGCTGGCCAATATTCCGTGTGATGTCGAGATCGCCTCTGAGTTTCGCTACCGCAAGTCGGCGGTGCGGAAAAACAGCCTGCTGATCACCTTATCGCAATCGGGCGAAACGGCCGATACCCTGGCAGCGCTGCGTCTCTCCAAAGAGCTGGGCTATCTCGGTTCCCTGGCGGTGTGTAACGTGGCCGGTTCGTCGCTGGTGCGGGAATCTGATCTGGCGCTGATGACCAAAGCGGGCACCGAAATCGGTGTTGCCTCGACCAAAGCCTTTACTACGCAGCTGGCAGTGTTACTGATGCTGGTGGCGAAGCTGGGCCGGCTGAAAGGCATGGCGGCGGAAACCGAGCATGAGATTGTCCATGCGCTGCAGGCGCTGCCCAGCCGGATCGAACAGATGCTGGCGCAGGATAAGCTGATTGAAAATCTGGCAGAGGGCTTCTCAGATAAGCATCATGCGCTGTTCCTCGGCCGCGGCGATCAGTATCCGATCGCCATGGAAGGGGCGCTGAAGCTGAAGGAGATCTCCTACATTCACGCCGAAGCCTATGCGGCGGGCGAGCTGAAGCACGGCCCGCTGGCGCTGATTGATGCCGATATGCCGGTGATCGTGGTGGCACCCAACAACGAACTGCTGGAGAAGCTCAAATCCAACATCGAAGAGGTGCGGGCACGCGGCGGTCTGCTGTATGTGTTTGCCGATCAGGATGCGGGCTTCAGCGACAGTGACGGGATGAAGATTATCCCGCTGCCCCACGTTGAAGAGGTGATTGCGCCAATCTTCTATACCGTGCCGTTGCAGCTACTGTCGTATCACGTCGCGCTGATCAAAGGCACTGACGTCGATCAGCCGCGTAACCTGGCGAAATCGGTTACCGTAGAATAACAAAGTGGGCCCGGTCGCGGGCCCGCTTCATTTTTGCCCGCTGTCATATAACTGTCATATTTCGTACATTTCACTGTCATCAAACTGTCCTATTTTCCCTCCTGCAGCAATCACTGACTCTTACTAAAACGGCCCCGAGCCTGAATTTTCTCCCCTGGAGGGAACATGACACTGATGCGTAGCACCGTAGCCCGAATCCTCGCCGCCACCTTTGCAGTCAGCGCGGTATCTGCTTTTGCGGCCACCGATTTGACGGGCGCAGGCGGGACGTTCCCGGCGCCGGTTTATGCCAAGTGGGCAGCAGAGTATCAGCAAGCCACCGGTAGCAAAGTTAACTACCAGGGCATCGGTTCATCTGGTGGCGTGAAACAAATCATCGCCAAAACCGTCGATTTCGGTGCGTCCGATGCGCCAATGAAAGATGAAGATCTGCAGAAAAATGGCCTGTTCCAGTTCCCGACGGTAATCGGCGGCGTGGTGCTGGCGGTTAACCTGCCGGGCATCAAATCAGGTGAACTGACGCTGGACGGTAAAACCGTCGGCGACATCTACCTCGGCACCATCAAAAAGTGGAACGATCCGGCGATCGCTAAACTGAACCCGGGCGTGAAACTGCCAGAGACTAATATCAACGTGGTACGCCGCGCTGATGGTTCCGGTACTTCGTTTGTCTTCACCAGCTACCTGGCGAAAGTGAACCCGGACTGGAACAGCAAAATCGGTAAAGGCAACACCGTAAACTGGCCGGTCGGTCTGGGTGGCAAAGGCAACGACGGCGTGGCTGCGTTTGTACAGCGTCTGCCGGGTTCAATCGGCTATGTGGAATACGCCTACGCCAAACAGAACAACCTGACCTACACCAAACTGATGGACGCTGATGGCAAACCGGTCGCCCCAGGCGAAACCAGCTTCAGCAACGCGGCGAAAGGCGCAGACTGGAGCAAATCATTTGCTCAGGACCTGACCTTCCAGAAAGGCGCGGATGCCTGGCCTATCTCTTCCACCACCTTTATCCTGGTTTACAAAGATCAGGCTAATGCGGCCAAAGGCAGCGAAGTGCTGAAGTTCTTTGACTGGGCATACAAAAACGGCAGCAAAACCGCTACCGCGCTGGATTATGCCGCCCTGCCAGAGAGCGTGACCGAGCAGATTCGCGCTGCATGGAAAGCCAATATCAAAGACAGTTCTGGTAAGGCGCTTTATCAGTAATTGACCGACCCTGGCCGGATTCCGGTTCGGTCAGACCCAACGGGCGGCGTACTGCCGCCCTGATAACTCCTGAAGACTGAGACTTCTATGGCTGCAACCAAGCCGGCATTCAAAGCCCCAGGCAAGCAAGGTGACAGAATATTTGGTGCGCTGGTCAAGCTTGCCGCGCTGATCGTCCTGTTGCTGATGGGCGGCATTATCGTCTCCCTGATCATCTCCTCGTGGCCAAGCATTCAGAAGTTTGGTTTCTCCTTTTTGTGGACCAAAACCTGGGATGCCCCCAACGAACAATTTGGTGCGCTGGTACCGATTTACGGCACCCTCGTCACCTCTATCATCGCGCTGATTATTGCCGTGCCGGTCAGTTTTGGTATCGCGCTGTTCCTGACCGAACTCGCGCCAGGCTGGCTGCGTCGCCCGCTGGGTACCGCCATTGAGCTGCTGGCCGCGATCCCCAGCATTGTCTATGGCATGTGGGGCCTGTTCGTGTTTGCGCCGCTGTTTGCTGAATATTTCCAGACGCCGGTCAACGACGTGATGTCAGGCATTCCGATTGTCGGTGAGCTGTTCTCCGGTCCGGCATTCGGTATCGGTATTCTGGCCGCTGGCGTGATTCTGGCGATCATGATCATCCCCTACATCGCCTCCGTGATGCGCGATGTGTTTGAGCAGACGCCGGTGATGATGAAAGAGTCGGCCTACGGCATCGGCTGCACCACCTGGGAAGTGATCTGGCGTATCGTGCTGCCCTTCACCAAAAACGGTGTGATAGGGGGCGTGATGCTGGGACTGGGCCGCGCACTGGGTGAAACCATGGCGGTGACCTTTATTATCGGCAACACCTACCAGCTCGATAGCCCGTCGCTGTTTATGCCGGGCAACAGCATCACCTCCGCCCTCGCCAATGAGTTCGCTGAAGCGGAATCCGGCGTGCATGTGGCGGCGCTGATGGAGCTGGGTCTGATTCTGTTTGTGATTACCTTTATCGTGCTGGCGATTTCAAAACTGATGATTATGCGGCTGGCGAAAAGTGAAGGAGCGCGATCATGACCACCATTGAAGTTCAGGCGCGCGCCGAACTCGACGCATCCCGTCGTAAGATGCAGTCCTGGCGCAGCACCAAAAACAAGATAGCGCTGACGCTGTCGCTGCTGACCATGGCATTTGGTCTGTTCTGGCTGGTGTGGATCCTGTTCACCACCGTATCACGCGGCCTTGATGGCCTGTCGTGGTCGCTGTTCACCGAATCAACGCCGCCACCGAATACTGCCGGCGGCGGCCTGGCGAACGCCTTAGCGGGCAGCGGATTACTGATTTTCTGGTCGACCTTCTTCGGCACGCCGCTGGGCATCATGGCCGGCATCTACCTGGCGGAATATGGCCGCAAGTCGTTTCTGTCGGAAGTGATCCGCTTTATTAACGACATTCTGCTGTCAGCGCCGTCGATTGTGGTCGGGCTGTTTGTCTACACCATTGTGGTGTCGCAGATGCAGCACTTCTCCGGCTGGGCCGGGGTGATTGCGCTGGCGCTGCTGCAGGTGCCGATCGTAATTCGTACCACCGAGAACATGCTGCGGCTGGTGCCGGACAGCATGCGTGAAGCGGCTTATGCGCTGGGCACGCCGAAGTGGAAGATGATCTCCGCCATCACCCTGAAGGCGTCGGTCTCCGGCATTATCACCGGGGTATTGCTGGCGATTGCCCGCATCGCTGGTGAGACCGCGCCGCTGCTGTTTACCGCGCTGTCGAACCAGTTCTGGAGCACCGACATGATGCAGCCGCTGGCGAATCTGCCGGTCACCATCTTTAAGTTCGCCATGAGCCCGTTCGCCGAATGGCAGAGCCTGGCCTGGGCTGGCGTACTGATTATTACCTTGTGCGTGCTGCTGCTGAATATCGTAGCGCGGGTGATTTTTGCCAAAGGTAAACACGGTTAACTTCCGGCGCTGCCCTGCGCGGCGCCGTATAAGAGAGACGAGCAATGAGTATCGCGACTGCATCAGCCGATAAAATTCAGGTCCGTAATCTGAACTTCTATTACGGTAAGTTTCACGCGTTAAAGAATATCAATCTGGATATCGCCAAAAATCAGGTCACCGCATTTATCGGGCCATCCGGCTGTGGTAAATCGACCCTGCTGCGGACCTTCAATAAAATGTACTCGCTCTACCCGGATCAGCGGGCTGAAGGCGATATCCTGCTGGACGGCGACAACATTCTGGCGGCGCAACAGGATATCGCGCTGCTGCGCGCCCGGGTCGGCATGGTGTTTCAGAAGCCGACGCCGTTTCCGATGTCGATTTATGACAATATCGCCTTCGGTGTTCGCCTGTTTGAGAAGCTGTCACGTGCCGATATGGACGAACGGGTCCAGTGGGCGCTGACTAAAGCCGCGCTGTGGAACGAAACCAAAGACAAGCTGCATCAGAGCGGTTACAGTCTCTCCGGTGGTCAGCAGCAGCGTCTGTGCATCGCCCGCGGTATCGCGATTCGCCCGGAAGTGCTGTTGCTGGATGAACCCTGTTCGGCGCTCGACCCGATTTCAACCGGGCGTATTGAAGAGCTGATTACCGAGCTGAAGCAGGACTACACCGTGGTGATCGTGACGCACAACATGCAGCAGGCCGCACGCTGCTCCGACCACACCGCATTTATGTATCTGGGCGAACTGATTGAATTCAGCGATACCGACACGCTGTTCACCAAGCCGGCACAGAAGCAAACTGAAGACTACATTACCGGCCGCTACGGCTGATTTGACAGGAGATCGCCATGGATAATCTGAATCTGAACAAACATATCTCCGGTCAGTTCAATGCCGAGCTGGAGCACATTCGCACCCAGGTGATGATCATGGGTGGCATGGTCGAGCAGCAGCTGACCGACGCCATCACCGCGATGCATAACCTCGATGGTGAACTGGCGCAGCGGGTGATCGACGGCGACCAGAAGGTCAACATGATGGAAGTGGAGATTGATGAGGCCTGCGTGCGCATCATCGCCAAACGTCAGCCAACCGCTATCGATTTGCGGCTGGTGATGGCGATCATTAAAACCATTTCTGAGCTGGAACGGATTGGTGACGTAGCGGAGAAGATCAGCCGCACCGCGCTGGAGAAGTTCGGTCAGCAACATCTGCCGCTGCTGGTGAGTCTCGAGTCGCTGGGTCGTCATACCGTACAGATGCTGCATGATGTGCTGGACGCTTTTGCGCGCATGGACCTCAACGAAGCGATCGCTATCTACCGTGAAGATAAAAAGGTGGATAAAGAGTACGAGGGCATTGTGCGTCAACTGATGACCTACATGATGGAAGATCCGCGTACCATTCCCAGCGTACTGACGGCGTTGTTCTGCGCCCGGGCGATTGAGCGCATCGGCGATCGCTGCCAGAACATCTGTGAAATCATCTTCTATTTCGTCAAAGGTCAGGATTTCCGCCACGTTGGCGGTGACCGGCTCGACGAACTGCTGTCAGGCGATGATGGCAGCAATAAGCCCTCCTGAGTGACCGCAACCGTACGCCGCGCTGGCGTACGGTTCGGCGTTTTCGATTGGTCCCCCCGGCAACACTCTTTATACTTGCGGCACTTTTCCTTCTGAGGTGCTGAATAATGTCTCCTTCTCCCCAGGCTAAACCCGGCGTCACGCCCGGTAAAGCGATGCTGGCCGCCGTCAGCGGTTATGCGATGGATGGATTTGATCTGCTGATCCTTGGCTTTATGCTGCCGGCGATCAGCGTCTCGCTGGCGCTCAATCCATCGCAGGCGGGATCGCTGGTCACCTGGACGCTGATCGGCGCGGTCATCGGCGGTATTGTGTTTGGCCATCTCAGCGATCGCTTTGGTCGTATTCGTATGCTGACCATCACTATCCTGGTGTTCTCGGTGTTTACCGGCCTGTGCGCCGTGGCGCAGGGCTACTGGGATCTGCTGGCCTGGCGTACCCTGGCGGGCGTCGGGCTGGGCGGAGAGTTCGGCATCGGTATGGCGCTGATTGCCGAAGCCTGGCCGGCAGAGAAGCGCAACCGCGCCTCGGCGTGGGTCGGTATCGGCTGGCAGCTCGGTGTGCTGCTGGCGGCCTTTATTACGCCGCCGCTGCTGAGCGTGATCGGCTGGCGCGGCATGTTTCTGGTCGGTTTATTACCCGCGCTGGTCTCGTTTGTGATCCGTCGCAGTATGGGCGAACCGGAGGCCTATCGCCGACAGGTCAAAAACGTTCCCTCGCTCTCTTTCCCGGCGCGCCTCAAGCTGCTGGTCCGCGATCGCGCGACTGCAAAAGCCAGCCTCGGCATTTTCATCCTCTGTTCGGTACAGAATTTTGGCTACTACGGCCTGATGATCTGGATGCCGAGCTACCTCTCCTCCAGCTTCGGCTTCAGCCTGACCAAATCGGGTCTGTGGACGGCGGTAACGGTGGTCGGTATGACCTTCGGTATCTGGCTGTTTGGTGTGCTGGCCGATCGCTTTGCGCGCTGGAAGATTTTCCTGCTCTATCAGTTTGGCGCGGTAGTGATGGTGGTGATTTATGCTCAGTTACGCGATCCCGGCATCATGCTGGTTACCGGGGCGATCATGGGAATGTTCGTTAACGGGATGATTGGCGGTTACGGCGCGCTGATCTCCGATACCTTCCCGCCACAGGTGCGGGCCACGGCGCAAAACGTCCTGTTTAACCTTGGGCGTGGCGTCGGCGGCTTCGGCCCGGTGGTGATTGGCCTGCTGGCGAGCCAGTTCTCCTTTGCGGCGGCGATTACGCTGCTGGCGCTGATCTATCTGCTGGATATTGTGGCCACCCTGTTCCTGCTGCCGAAAAAGCACAGTCAGGATGACACGCTGGGCGCGATTGGCTGAAAGCAGGGCGCGGATCTGCCGGGATGTGAACAACTATCCCGGCTGTGATGCTACCGGCCGGTAAACGGATAAGCAAAACGCACCGACACGGCGGTTACCGGCCAGCGCGTCGGGGTTTGTCGCGGTTTAGTGCATTAACGGCAGCAGTTGCTGATACAGCGCGGCAAACGTCTGCCGCAGCGGCTGGTAATGCGCCCTGCGCGCGCTGTCCGGCCGGTGGCGTTGCACCAGGGTAAGCGTCGGTGCCGCAGCCTGACCATCCAGTGCCAGCTGCGCCAGCCTGGCCGCGCCGAGTGCCGGTCCGACCTCACCACCGTGGCAGTAATCGAGCGTCTGACCGCTGATGTCCGCCAGCATCTGCCGCCACATCGCACTGCGTGCGCCGCCCCCGATCAACATAATACTTTTTGGCTGCACGCCGCATTCATGCAGCACATCCATCCCCTGCGCCAGCGCAAATCCCACGCCTTCCAGCACCGCCCGCGCCAGTTCCGGACGACCATGCTGGTGGGTAAAGCCAAAGAAAGCGCCTCTGGCGTTGGGATTGTTGTGCGGCGTGCGTTCGCCGGAGAGATAGGGTAAAAACCACAGCGGCGGCACGTCATCGCGCGCCCGCGCCGCCTCATCCAGCAGTGCCGGTACATCGTGACAGCCGGTCAGTTCAGCCGCCCAGTCGAGGCAGGAAGCGGCGCTGAGCATCACCGACATCAGATGCCAGCGCTGCGGTAAGGCATGACAGAAACTGTGAACGGCGCGCTGAGGATTACTCAGATAGCCCTTGCTGACCACAAAGTAGACGCCGGAGGTGCCCAGTGAGAGCATGCCCTGACCCGGCTCAGTCATGCCAACGCCGACCGCGCCCGCCGCATTATCGCCACCGCCCGCCGCCAGCGGCACCGGATTCATTTTCCAGCGCGCCGCCAGGGCAGCATCCAGCGTGCCGGTTATGGCATTGCCCTCATACAGTTGTGGCATCTGCTCACGACTGAGATCGCAGGCGCGCAGCATCTCATCGCTCCAGTCTCGCCGCGCCACATCCAGCCACAGCGTGCCTGCCGCATCTGACAGGTCGGTGGCGAAGTCACCGCTCATCCGCCAGCGCAGGTAATCTTTTGGCAACAGCACCTTCGCGATCTGACTGAAAATGACCGGTTGGTGTTGCTGCACCCACAGCAGCTTGGGCGCCGTGAAACCGGGCATCATCAGGTTGCCGGTGATCGCCCGGGCGTCCGGCACCTTCTGTTCCAGTTCACGGCACTGCGCCTCACTACGCCCATCATTCCACAGTATCGCCGGACGCAGAACGCGGCCGGCGCTGTCCAGCAGGGTCGCGCCATGCATCTGGCCGCTCAGCCCGATCGCCTCAACGGCGCGCAGATCGTGCTGCCGGCTCAGCGCCTGCATAGCGTGGTCCAGCGCCTGCCACCAGCTTTCGGGATCCTGTTCGCTCCACAGCGGCTGTGGACGTGAAACCTGCAGCGGCGCTGTTTCTGTCGCCCGCACCTGGCCGGCGGCATCCACCAGCACCACTTTGACGCCAGAGGTGCCTAAATCGATCCCGATAAACATGTTCTGCTCCTGAACGTTTAGAAATCAAACAGATAGTGATTCACCAGGTTTTCCAGCTGCTCCTGGCGTCCGCTCTGATGTTGCGGATTCAACTGCTGTTGCTGAGCATGCGCCGCCAGCGTGGCCAGTGAAAACTCGCCTTTCAAAATTTGCTGGCCGAACTCACCATTCCAGCCGCTGTAACGCTGTGCCACGCGCTTATCCAGCTCGCCGTCGTCGATCATCCGGGCCGCGACTTTCAGCGCCAGCGCCATGGTATCCATCGCGCCGATATGGCCGTAGAACAGATCGTATTTGTCGGTGCTCTGGCGACGCACTTTGGCATCAAAGTTTAAGCCGCCGGTGGTAAAGCCGCCCGCCTTGAGGATCTCATACATCACCAGCGCATTCTCCTCCACGCTGACCGGGAACTGATCGGTGTCCCAGCCACACTGCGCGTCGCCGCGGTTGGCATCGACCGAGCCGAAAATGCCCAGCGCAATGGCGGTAGCTATTTCGTGGTGGAAAGAGTGACCGGCCAGCGTGGCGTGATTGGCCTCGACGTTCACTTTGATCTCTTTCTCCAGACCGAACTGTTTGAGGAAGCCATACACCGTGGCGACGTCGTAGTCGTACTGATGCTTGGTCGGTTCCTGCGGCTTCGGCTCAATCAGCAGTGTGCCCTGGAAACCGATTTTGTGTTTGTGCTCAACCACCATCTGCATAAAGCGGCCAATCTGCTCGCGCTCCTGGCGCAGATCGGTATTCAGCAGAGTTTCATACCCTTCGCGGCCGCCCCACAGCACATAGTTTTCACCGCCAAGGGTTTTGGTGGCCTGCATGGCGCTGCACACCTGAGTCGCGGCCCAGGCGAAGACCGCCGGATCGGGATTGGTCGCCGCGCCCGCGCCGTAGCGTGGATGGGTAAAGCAGTTCGCCGTGCCCCACAGCAGCTTCACCCCGGTCTCCTGCTGCTTCTCCAGCAGCTTATCGGTCATGATGGCAAAATTGTCCTGATAGCTGCGCAGCGAATCGCCTTCCGGCGAAACATCCACATCATGAAAGCAGTAATAAGGCACGTTCAGCTTGTGAAAGAACTCAAAGGCGACGTCCGCTTTTTGCTTCGCCAGCTGCAGCGCATCACCATTTTTTTGCCATGGGCGATCAAACGCGCCGACGCCAAACATATCCGCTCCGTTCCAGCAGAAGGTATGCCAGTAGCAGGCCGCAAAGCGCAGATGTTCCGCCATGGTCTTGCCGAGGATCACTTCGTCAGGATTGTAATGACGAAACGCGAGAGGCTGAGTCGATTTGGTTCCTTCGTAACGGACGCGATCGATCTGATCGAAATAAGCGTGCATGGTTTGCTCCTTAGCATCGGGACCCGAATGGTCTGCATTGAAGCGATATTTGATATTGGCTGTCGGCGCGGCTCAATTACGATATTTCACACTGCGTATCAGATAATTATTATTTGTGCGCTGGCTCGCAAAATAAAGCTGATCTCAGCGCGGTTATTGCCGGATCTCTTGCTCAGTCCGAAAAAGATGAAATATCGATCGCGCTCATAAAAAAAGAAATAAACCAAAAAACGTAATGGCCGGATAAAAATCAGTAATTGATGTAACGGGAAAATCAGGGCAACAATTCATCCGCCTGGTTCATGGGCCTGCAACGACAATAGCCTCAACCTACAGGATAAACGCAATGAAGATGAAACATGCGCTGTTAGCCGTCTGCGCTGCGCTGGCTCTGTTCAGCCAGACCAGCGTGGCCAAAGAAGTGAAGATCGGCATGGCAATTGATGATTTACGTCTGGAACGCTGGCAAAAAGACCGCGATATTTTCGTGAAGCAGGCGGAATCGCTGGGTGCGCAGGTGTTTGTCCAGTCGGCAAACGGCAATGAAGAAACCCAGATGTCGCAGATTGAAAATATGATCAACCGCGGCGTCGATGTGCTGGTGATTATTCCCTATAACGGCCAGGTGCTGAGTAACGTGGTCGCCGAAGCGAAACGTGAAGGGATTAAAGTACTGGCCTACGACCGGATGATAAATAACGCTGACATCGATTTTTATATCTCGTTTGATAATGAAAAAGTGGGTGAGTTGCAGGCCGAAAGCATTGTGAAACAGGTGCCTAAGGGCAACTACTTTTTAATGGGCGGTTCCCCGGTAGATAATAATGCCCGCCTGTTCCGCGCCGGCCAGATGAAAGTATTAAAACCCTTTATCGATAATGGCAGCATTAAAATTGTCGGCGATCAGTGGGTCGATGCCTGGCTGCCGGAAAACGCTCTGAAAATTATGGAAAACGCGCTGACCGCCAACGGTAACCATATCGATGCGGTTGTGGCGTCTAATGATGCTACCGCCGGCGGGGCGATTCAGGCGCTGAGCGCCCAGGGACTGGCCGGCAAAGTGGCGATCTCCGGCCAGGATGCTGACCTGGCGGCCATCAAACGGATTAAAGCCGGCACCCAGACCATGACGGTATACAAGCCGATCACCGAACTCGCCACCGAAGCAGCAAAAATCGCAGTCGAACTGGGCGATGGCAAAAAGCCGGCCAGCAACAGCACGCTGAACAACGGACTTAAAGAGGTTCCATCGCGGCTGCTGACCCCGATTCAGGTCAACAAAGACAATATCGAAAGCACCGTGGTGAAAGACGGTTTCCACAAACAGAGCGAACTCTGACCGCGCCTGGCGTGAGGGAGAACAGTCGATGCTGCTGGAAATGAACAATATCACCAAGCGTTTCGGCGCGGTGAAAGCGCTGAATGATGTCAGCCTGCAGCTGGATGCGGGCGAAGTGATGTCGCTGTGTGGCGAAAATGGCTCAGGTAAATCGACCCTGATGAAAATCCTCTGCGGGCTCTATCCGCACGGTGATTTTGACGGCCAGATTTACTTTGCCGGCGACAAAATAGAGGCGCAGACCATTCGTGATACCGAGCGCAAAGGGATTGTGATCATCCATCAGGAGCTGGCACTGGTGCGGCAACTGACGGTGATGGAGAACATTTTCCTCGGTGCCGAGCTGGGGCGTTTCGGCATGGTTGATGATGAAACCATGACGCTGCGCTGCCAGCAACTGCTGGCCCGGGTCGGGCTGAACGTCTCTCCCGCCGCGCGGGTCGGCGATTTGGGCCTCGGTCAGCAGCAGCTGGTGGAGATCGCGCGCGCGCTTAACAAGCAGGTCCGGTTACTGATCCTGGATGAGCCGACCTCCTCACTGACCGAACAGGAGACGGAGGTGCTGCTCGGCATTATCCGTAACCTGCGTGAACACGGCATCGCCTGCATCTACATCTCCCACAAGCTGAACGAGGTCAAAGCGATCTCCGATACCATCTGCGTCATTCGCGACGGTCAGCATATCGCCACCCGCACGGCAACCGGCCTGAGTGAAGATGACATCATCACCATGATGGTCGGACGCGAGCTGACCGCGCTCTATCCCCATGCGCCGCATCAGATTGGCGATACGGTGCTGAAAGTCGAGAACCTCACGGCCTGGCATCCGGTTAACCGGCATATTCGCCGCGTCAACAACGTCTCCTTCAGCCTGAAGCGCGGGGAAATTCTCGGCATCGCCGGGCTGGTCGGGGCGGGCAGAACCGAAACCGTGCAGTGCCTGTTCGGGGTCTGGCCGGGACGCTGGCAGGGCGATATCTGGATCAACGGCAAGCCGGTCAGGATCACCGATTGCCGCGCCGCCATTGCACACGGCATCGCCATGGTGCCGGAAGACCGTAAAAAAGATGGCATCGTGCCGCTGATGGCGGTGGGAAAAAATATCACCCTCGCGGCGCTGGATCAGTTCAGCCACCGGCTTTCCACCCTCGATGAAGCGCAGGAACAGCAGGCGATCAACGCGGCGATTACCCGTCTGCGGGTGAAGACTTCCTCCTCTGAATTACCGATTGGCCGGCTGAGCGGCGGCAATCAGCAGAAAGCGATTCTGGCGAAGTGCCTGCTGCTTAACCCGCAAATTCTGATTCTGGATGAGCCGACGCGCGGCATTGATGTTGGTGCACGTCAGGAGATCTACCTGCTGATCAATGCGCTGGTGCAGCAGGGGATCGCAGTGATTGTGATTTCGTCCGAGCTGCCGGAAGTACTGGGCCTGAGCGATCGGATACTGGTGATGCATGAAGGGCAAATTAAAGCTGATTTGATCAACGATAACCTGACTCAGGAGCAGGTGATGGAAGCCGCCCTGCGGAGTGAACATTATGCTTAAGAGTGAAAGTACCCAAAGTGGCCTGTCAGGAACCCCGGGCAAGCCGTCGCCCGGCAAATTCCCGCTGCCCAATCTCCAGGTGCTGGTGATGCTGGGAGCGATTGTGCTGATTGCCCTGTTCTTTACCTGGACCACCGATGGCGCGTGGCTCAGCCCGCGTAACGTTTCCAACCTGCTGCGACAGACCGCGATTACCGGCATTCTGGCGGTGGGGATGGTGTTTGTGATTATCTCGGCGGAGATCGATCTGTCAGTCGGCTCAATGATGGGATTACTGGGCGGCGCCGCAGCGATTTTTGACGTCTGGCTGGGCTGGCCGCTGCCGCTGACCATTGTGGTTACCCTGGTGATGGGACTGCTGCTGGGGACCTGGAACGGCTGGTGGGTCGCCTATCGCAAAGTGCCGTCATTCATCGTCACGCTGGCGGGGATGCTGGCCTTTCGTGGCATCCTGGTGGGGATCACCGATGGCACCACGGTTGCGCCAATCACGCCGGGCATGTCGCAGATCGGCCAGAGCTACCTGCCGGGCGGCGTCGGTTTCGGCTTTGGTTTCGCCGGTCTGGCGCTGTTTATGCTGTGGCAATGGCGTTTACGCCTGCGCCGTCAGCAGATTGGACTGGCCCAAAGCCCGGCCAGCGGCACCGTGGCACGTCAGGCGATTACCGCGATACTGGTGCTGGGCGCGATCTGGTTGCTGAACGATTATCGCGGCGTACCGACCCCGGTATTACTGCTCGCCCTGCTGTTGCTGGCCGGGATGTTTATGGCGACCCGGACCGCTTTTGGCCGACGCATTTACGCAATCGGCGGCAATATCGATGCGGCGCGACTGTCAGGGATTAACGTGGCGCGTACCAAACTGGCGGTGTTTGCGATTAACGGCGTGATGGTGGCCATTGCGGGTCTGATCCTCAGTTCGCGGCTGGGTGCCGGTTCGCCTTCGGCTGGCAACATTGCGGAACTCGACGCCATCGCCGCCTGTGTGATTGGCGGTACCAGCCTGGCCGGTGGGGTCGGCTCGGTAGCCGGTGCGGTGATGGGGGCATTTATCATGGCTTCACTGGATAACGGCATGAGCATGATGGACGTGCCGACCTTCTGGCAGTACATCGTCAAGGGTGCCATTCTGCTGCTGGCGGTGTGGATGGATACCGCCACGCGGCGTCGGGTGTAATCGCGTGGAGGATCACATTGTGGCGCAAACCATTTTTATGCCCCTGTCAGCCGTGCTATGCAATGCGCTGAGCATTTAAGGGAATCGCCACCATGCATGATAAACGTTATCGCATTACCTTGTTGTTTAACGCTAACAAGGTGTATGACCGTCAGGTTGTTGAGGGCGTCGGGGAATATCTACAGGCGTCGCAAACCGACTGGGACATTTTCATTGAGGAGGACTTCCGCTGCCGCATCGACAATATTCGGGAGTGGCTGGGCGACGGCGTGATCGCCGATTACGACGATCGCTCAATCGAAACCCTGCTGTCGAATGTGCCGGTGCCGATCGTCGGCGTTGGCGGCTCATATCACCGACAGGAGGATTATCCGCCGGTGCATTACATCGCCACCGATAATGCCGCGCTGGTGGAGCGGGCGTTTATGCATCTCAAAGAGAAAGGCATCAACCGCTTTGCCTTTTACGGTTTGCCGGCTTCAAGCGGCAAGCGCTGGGCGCAGGAACGGGAACAGGCATTTCGTCAGCTGGTGATGCGGGAGCGCTATCAGGGGGTGGTCTATCAGGGCATGGAGACCGCGCCGGAAAACTGGCAGCACGCTCAGAACCGGCTCGCCGACTGGCTGCAGACGCTGCCACCGCAAACCGGCATTATCGCCGTCACCGACTCACGGGCGCGCCATCTGCTGCAGGCCTGTGAGCATCTGAAAATTCCGGTGCCGGAAAAGCTGGCGGTTATCGGCATTGATAACGAAGAGCTGACGCGCTATCTGTCGCGCGTCGCGCTCTCATCGGTGGCGCAGGGCTCGCGGCAAATGGGTTACCAGGCGGCCAAACTGCTGCACCGCCTGCTGGATAAGCAGCCGCTACCGCTTCAGCGCATCCTGGTGCCGCCGGTCAAAGTGATCGCCCGTCGCTCTACCGACTTCCGTTCGCTGCGCGATCCTGCCGTCATTCAGGCGATGCATTACATCCGCTTTAACGCCTGTAAGGGCATTAAGGTGGAGCAGGTGCTGGATGCCATCGGCCTGTCACGATCCAATCTGGAAAAACGGTTTCGCGATGAAACCGGCGACACCATTCATGCGATGATCCACCGTGAAAAGCTGGAAAAAGCCCGCGAACTGCTGGCATCGTCGTCACTCAATATCAATGAAATCTCGCAGATGTGCGGTTATCCGTCCCTGCAGTATTTCTATTCGGTCTTCAGGAAAGGGTACGACACCACGCCGAAAGAGTATCGCCAGCTTTATGGTGAAAACGTGTTGTAGCCGTGGGGCCAGGCCGGTCCAGGTGATACTGGCCGACCGCTCGCCTCTAAATCCTATCGTTCATAAAAGCGGCGGGATGGAAATTATATTTCATCCGCCGGACAAAACCGACTCATCGGACCAAAGTCAGGCCAGCCGCCGACAGGGTGAATGGCATGGAATACTCATTATAACCTTATAAATCATCGGATTAATAAGCAACTTTTCCCCTCTCATCCTGTAGGCGTTTTTACGCCTCCCCCAGGCTTTCAGGCTGCTGTCAGCGGAAAAAATGTCGCTCGGCCAGCCCGCTGCCGTTGAGAAAAAACGGGCTCAGGCAGCATATTGCTGTTTATTATCCTGATTAATAACCCTTTTTATGATGGTTTTACCTCAGCGCCTCCACAAAATTTTCGAACCCCGCTCACATTTCCGAAAGAATTAATCCAAATTATCTGATTTAGAAAATATATTTCACTGGTGCTTGATCGCTGAAGCCCGTAAACCTCTGACAACTATGCCCCCTCTTTCTGAACCGTTTCGGTTCAGGCAGTAGAGAACAGGAGCCTGAAAAATGGAAACCCGGCAAAAACGCTACAACATGAAATATGTCATGCTCTGTTGCACCGTCGCCGCCTTTGGCGGTCTGCTGATGGGCTATGACTCGTCGATTATCTCCGGCGCCATCGAACCGCTCAGTGACTATTTTCAGCTCACCCCGGCAGAAACCGGCTGGGCGGTATCAAACATCCTGCTGGGCAGCCTGGTCGGCTGTTTTATTGCGCCAAAGCTCAGTGATAAATTCGGCCGCAAAAAATCGCTCGCGATTACTGCGCTGCTGTTTACCGCCTCGGTGGTTGGTACCGCAATCGCCCATAACTTTTTCACCTTTGTCGCGTTCCGTATCCTGGGCGGCCTGGCGATTGGTCTGGCGTCAGTGATCTCGCCGATTTATCTGGCGGAGCTGTCGCCGTCGAAATTTCGCGGCCGGACCAGCGCGCTCTACGCTGTCTGCTGCGTTGGTGGTCAATCGGTGGTGCTGCTGACTAACTATTTCATCAACAAATCGATGTTGCCCGAGGCGATGGTGGATATCGGCTGGCGTTACATTCTGGCTACCGCGCTGGTGCCCTGTGCGCTGTTCATCTTTTTCATTGCCTTTATCCCGGAATCACCACGCTGGAACGTGCTGAAAGGCAAAGATAAAGAAGCGCTGGATACCCTGAGCAAAATCTCTAACCCGGCGCACGCCGAGAGCGTATTCAATGAGATTAAGCACTCGTTTTCTGATGAAGCCGCCAGCCGCCATAAAGCCCGCTTCCGTCTGAATAAAACCACGCTGCCGCTGTTGATCATCGGTATTGGTCTGGCAGTCGGTAATCAGATCAGCGGCATCAACGTGATTCAGTATTTCGGCCCGACGCTGCTGAAAAATGTCTCCGGCAGCACCGATTCGGCGCTACTACAGACTTTCTGGCTGTCAGTCTGCCAGTTTGTCGGCGTGCTGATGGGGATGGCGCTGATCGATAAGGTCGGACGGCGTAAGCTATTGCTGCTGGGGGCGATCACCTCTGCCATTTTCCTCGCCTATACCTTTATCGCGTTCTATTACCGCCTGCCGGGTCTGCTGGCGGTGGTGGGATTGTTTGCCTATATGGTGTTCTTTGGTATGACCTGGGGACAGATTGTCTGGACCGTGCTGGGCGAGCTGTTTCCCACGGAAATCCGATCAATCTGCGTCGGCATCTCAATCTGTGCCATGTCGGTGGCGAACTTTATTATCAGCACCACCTTTCCGATTCTCAACAGCAACACCGTGCTGCTGGAGATGTTCCACGGCGGCTTCCCGCTGCTGCTGTTCGCGCTGTTTTCGCTCGGCATGTACTTCTTCACCTTCCGCTACCTGCCGGAAACGGCCGGAATGCCGCTGGAGAAAATCCACGCACGCGTACTGGAGAAGTTTAATATCGACCCACGCGAAGCGGACGAGACGGTTAGCGTGCCGGTAAGTGACGTCCGATCATAAAAAGGCAGCACTCGCTGCCTTATCTGGCGGGTTAACCGACCCGCTGTTCGGTCTGCTCAATCACCGCCAGCGCCAGCCCATTGGCCGGATCGATGCGGTTTTCAAGGAAAAGCAGCTGGGTATGGGCGGCGGTAAAGGCGAGGGCGCTGGCCTGGGTGGTATCGCGCACCGCCTTGCAAAAGGCCTGGCTGGCGCTCCACGGACAATCGATCATGATGGTCGCCGGATTGAGCAGCAGCATGATCTGACTCAGCGCCGCACCCAGATAGCTACCAGCCTGCGCCATCACCTCATCCACTATTCGCGGTGCGCTGTCGCGGTTCTGCCAGCTCAGGCCGGGCTGGCGCTGCGCCAGCTGCTGTTGCACTGCCGGCTGGCTGATTAACGCCTCAAGGCAGCCCCGTCGGCCGCAGCTGCAGCGCGGGCCGTCAGGCTGAACGGTCAGGTGGCCCGCCTCACCGGCAGTCCAGCTGTGTCCGGTAAAAACTTCGCCGTGCTGCACCTGCGCCCCACCAATCCCCTCTGAGATGCGCAGATAAAAGTGGCCGCTGTCGACGGAGAGCCCGCGCTGCTGTACTGCCAGCAGCGCAGCGGCCTTTACGTTGTTCATGATGCGGATCGGTAGCCGTACCTGCTTCCGCAGCGCGGTCAGCAGATCCACATCCTGCCAGTCGAGGTGTGATGAGAGATGCATCCAGCCGCGCCGGGGATCAACGATGCCGGGAAAGCCGAGGCCTATCCCCAGCAAATCGGGGTAGCGCTCGGCCAGCTCACGACACAGCATCGACAGCTCAGCCAGCAGCCGGGTCGGATTTTCAGTGTCGGTACGCAGCGTCTGTTCGGCCAGTACCTGAGAAAAGTAGTCGCAGACCCGCCAGTGAATCACATTGCGTTCCACCATTACGCCTGCGCTCTTCAGCTTCTCCGGGCGCAGGGTAATCTCGATTTTAGGGCGTCCTGCTGCTGCCACGCTGACCGGTCCCAGCTCCTCAATTAACTCCTGCTCCAGCAAATCATCAATGATCAGTGAGACGGTATTTTTGCTGAGCGATAAGGTCTGGGCCAGATCCTGGCGCGAGGTGATGCGCAGTTTTCGCAACTGCGTCATGACCCGCTTTTGGTTGTTAAGTCGCAGTAACGCGGGACCTTTTCCGTTCGCTTTCATGGCGAATTCACCCACCAGAGGAGAAAGAATTCAGTGTATCAGCCCGTACGTATTCGTCATCCCACACTTTTGCGTACTATTTCACACAACCAGGCGAGATCCGGCCGATCGGTCGGCGTCTGAGCGGCTTAACTCAGGGTTTTATGCCGCCAGACCGCTTCCGGCGATGCCGAACGATCCTGATTAAGCGCGCTCAGCAGCATATCGACCTGTGGGCTGACGGGCGAGCGACGCAGCCAGCCGAGCAGGGTAAACAGCAACAGCGAGGACAATACCGGTGCCGCCACCTGAGTTGCCAGGCTGGCATCGTCAATCACAAACCGCACGAAGAAGAAGGTCCCGACGCCTGCCGCCCAACTGACCAGCGCTGCGGTGCTGCCAGATCGACGGAAAGCGGGCAGCAAACCCAGCAGCATCGGGATCGATATCGGCCCGACCAGCCCGCCAAACCAGATAACCAGTAGCGACAATACGCCGCCGAACCGGCTGGCATTCAGGGCAATCACCAGAGTGGTGATAATAAACAGGAAGGTGGTGCAGCGTGCCACCCGCAGCGAACTCTGGCCGCGAGGAAAGGCACGCGGCCAGATGGTGGGCAGAATATCGCGGGTCACCACCGCCGTAATGGCGTTGGCGTCAGACGAGGTCATTGAGAGGGTATGGGTGAACATCGCAACCAGCATCAGCCCGATCAGCCCGTCAGGCAGTAACTGCATCGCCATCAGCGACCAGGCGCGTGACGGGTCGGCCAGATTGGGAAACAGCAGCGGTGCAGCCCACATCGGCCAGAACAGCACCAGCGGCCAGATCAGGTAGAGGGCAGCAGAGAGCAGTGCCGCCTTGCGCGCTTCGCGTCCGTCCGGTGCGGCAATAAACCGCTGCGCCAGGTTCCAGGTTCCGCCGTTGTAGCTCAGGGTGTAGATCAGCAGGTAGGCAAAGGTAAAGCCAGTGGTGTAAGGTCCCTGCACAATCTGAAGGTGGCTGGCCGGTAGCCGATCCCAGATAGTCAACAGCGCGCCGATGCCGCCGAGCTGGAGTCCAACCGCCACCAGCATCACAATGGCGGCGACAAACTGCACGATGAACTGACCAAAATCGTTGCAGGCATCGGCCCACAGTCCGCCGATCACGCTGTAAAACAGACTTAATCCGCCTGCAATGCAGATGCCGAACAGCGGGTCGAGACCGGTGAAGACGTTGATAATCACCGCGATGGCGGCCCATTTGGCCCCGACATCTACCGTTTTCAGCAGCACGCCGCTGCACGCCAGTACCATCTGGGTCGGCAGGTTATAGCGGGTCAGCAGATACTCGGTGGGGGATTCAATCTGCATGTAACGACGCAGCCTGGCCCAGCGCGGGGCAAACAGCGAGGAGCCGATCAATACCGCCAGCGAAATAGGCAGCGCCCACCAGAACCAGATCGTAATGCCCATGTTGTAAGCCACCGCGCCGTAGGCAACAAAAACCGCGGCGCTGTAGCCAGACATATGATGGGAAACGCCGGAGAGCCACCAGGGCATCCGGCCACCGGCAGTAAAGAAGTCACGGGTATTGCCGACCCTGCGCATCGCCCACAGCGTGATCAGCACAATCATCAGCGCGTAGAGCGCTATTACAGCGTAATCGAGCAGGCTCATGGCTGACTCCACCGGGTCACTCGCCTGGCCGGCAATCCGGCGGCGCAGCGCGGAAGGCAGACCAACAGCAGGGTGACTGAAAACGAATCGATCCGGCGGCGTTACGCAGGCTAAGCGCAGAGGTGACGCTCAGCCGTGTGGGTAGTCCGGCGGGCAATACAGCAGGCTGCCCGCCGCAGCGGGCAGGGTATTAATATTCGTCGCCACGCACCCGGCTGCGATAACTTTCCCAGTCGAAGCGCACCCACAGGCTGTTGCCGAGGCGCATCCGGTCCATGACGCGTTCGCCAAGCAGGGTGTTCATCTCATTGGGATTAAGGTTGGTTAACATGCCGGTTGGGCGCTTCGACGAGGAGCGGCGATCGACAATCTGGTTGATGATCACTTTTTCGTAGCGGGATTCGCTCTGCATGCCGATCTCATCAATCACCAGCAGGTCAACGCTGCTGAGATCCTGAAGCAGTCGCTCTTCAGTAATGCCGCTGCTGCCGCTGAAGGTGCCCTTCATGCTCGACATCAGATCGGCGACCGTCACAATCAGCACGCTTTTACCGCGCAGGATCAGGTCGTTGCCAATTGCGGCTGCCAGATGATTTTTACCGGTGCCGGGGCGGCCCGAAAAGACAAAGCTGGCGATGCTACCCTCGAATTCGGCCGCATACTGTCGCGCTTGTTCCAGTGCCTTACGCTGGCCTTCATTTTCGACACGGTAGTTGTCGAAAGAACAGTTAATATGCAGTTCGCGAATACCGGATCGGCCCATAATGCGCTGCATTTTCATTGCGCGATTCTCACGCACAATGGCTTCAGAGCGCAAACGGCCTTGTTCCTGGTTCCAGGCCAAAAGTTCTTCACCATTAGTGAACTTTGGTCGGGTACCTGCGGGCATCATTCTTTTCAGGCGACTAAAGAGATCGTTTGGCGTTTTCATTATTCACCTCGGAAACCATCAGGAATATCGTAGTCAGTACTGCTGATTTGAGTGATATCGCGCTTCGGTTGCCCGCCGTTGGCGGCACGGTTCATCTGGATGCTTCGCGCCAGCTTTTGTTGCCACTGAACATGGTGAAACAGCCGGCCCTCTGCCTGCCAGTAGGCGACAAAAGCGGCCAGCTCGCTGGCAGTCACCGGTTCACTGAGCGCCACGCCCCAGATGGCGGCCTGGCGGGTAAAATCCGCGTCTGGCTGCCAGCCAGCATACATCGCGAACTTACCAACCGGCGCAGAGATTGCCGCAGGCGCATCGTCATACAGGCTGTCATCCAGCGCCACATCATTTGGCTGTCGGGCAGCGGCTTCCAGCGCCAGTAACTGCGCCAGACGCGCCGGGGTGATGGCGTACATCACCGGCGCGTAATCCTCTAATACCGCCAGCGTACCGTTTTCCGCCTGTTGCAGCGCGGTCAGCGGGTCCTGACGGAAGGCATCCAGGCCAATGAGCGTTGAAGTTAAGATTTTGACTGACATGAAAAGACCTGAGGTTAACGAACACCTTGCGCCGGGGCAGTACCGCCGACGCAGAAGTGTTTATTGTACCTTTTTTAACGTTGCGGATCGCTCAAAAAGCGCGACCATTATGAGTGAGAGGTCACCGGGGAGGTTGCATGACGGGCAGAGGCGGGTTGGGTCGCACTGACGGCAACGGCAACCGGGCGGGTTTGCCATAAATAGCGCACCGAGGCCAGCCAGCACAGGCCGTAACCCAGCAGTTCGGTTCCCTCTTCCGCCATGTTTTTAACCACACGGTTATAATCGCCCAGCATCAGGTGCTGCCACAGCGAATGAATGCCAAACAGGCGGGAAAAGACCAGCACCACCAGAAAGCCGGAGGCCATCACCGGCCAGCTACGGTGCTGCACCAGTCTGGCCAGCGCGTGCAGGGTTTTGTTCGGCGTCCGCAGCGCGACCGCAAGGCATCCGGCAGTTACCGCCAGCGCGAACCAGATCCAGCTGCCGTGCTGGATGGTATCAAACACAAAGTCGAGTTCGCGGATCAGCATGCAGCTATAGAAGCCCGCCACTAAGGTCAGCGCACCACGCTGCGCCGGACGGCGCTGAGCGGCAATAAAGAACAGGGCGGCAATCACCGCCAGCATGATTTCCTGGGTGGTTTCAGTAAAAGAGGTTTCGTGCAGCGCATCATTCATCCAGGCCACATCAATATAGATGGGCAATATCATCAGAGCGAGAAAGAGTGCTGCCAGTATGAAGACCGTTATTTCACGGCCAATAATTGTCAAATCGTTGCGCATAGTGTTACCAGTATAATGATTAGCGGACTCATTATATTTTAAACGCTCAACGCCCTTTCTCTTTTTATGCCCCGCTCAGAAGCTGGCGCTGATGCCGAGGCTATACAGCAACGGCTCATCACCATTCAGCGCACTGTTTTGTGAAAACGAAGCGAAAGCCGCCAGATTACTGTTCAGCGGCAGTTGCGCGCTGACGCTGAGATCGATTCCGCTCTCCTGACGGGTCCCGATCACCGCATCGCGCCGATCGTTTTGTGGCGATTCCGCCAGTGGATGGCTGTAGCTCAGCTGGGCCCACGGCGTAATCCATCCCTGCTGCATATCGACACGCCAGCCGACGCTGGCAATCTGTTCACGGCTCTGCTGATCGCTGTAATCGCACTGCAGACAGTTCATCTGCGGCGGATCGACCGCATATTGCGCCACGGGACCGGTAGTGAAGGATTCGCCAACCGGCAGATCGACCCCGGCGCGATAGCGTTTTCCGAGCGGCGTGCTGCCGACGATGCCGGTTTCACTGTGCAACTCTACCGGCAGGGCTGCCGGAGAATTGAGCGCAGCCTCGAACAGAGCGCGATTTTCGTCACTGAAGTCGAGCGAGGTGCGGGAGATCTTCTCTGCCAGAATGGTGTTGTAGTCGGGCGGCGGGGTGATGATCGCGGGCGCAGCAAAGTCGCCGCCCCAGGCAAAGGTCGGTTGCGTCAACAGTAACAGTCCTGCACTGCACCAGCCGCGTATCCGATAGCGCTGGTCTCTCCACCCACTTTTCTGCAACATACGATCTCCAGTCGGGGCTGAAGTTATTCCCGGGGAAACTGGATTAACCACCGGTTTGCGATCTTGTTTTACCCGTCGTTATATAACCCATCGTCGTATAGCCGTTAGTTGTTCAACTATTAACCGATTGTTTCTAAGATCAAGCGGCCCGATAAAATATTTCCGCGATAAGGAATCAGATAATGCAACGATGTGGCTGGGTGACCCAGGATCCCCTCTATCTGGCATACCACGATACCGAATGGGGCGTGGCGCAAACCGACAAGCGCGCGCTGTTTGAGATGCTCTGCCTGGAAGGGCAGCAAGCGGGATTATCCTGGATCACGGTATTGAAAAAGCGACAGAATTACCGTGCGGCGTTTCACCATTTTGATCCACAGGCGATTGCCTTAATGGATCAGCAGGCGATTGAGGCGCTGATGCATAACAGCGGCATTATTCGCCATTCAGGCAAAATCGCCGCGATCATCGCGAATGCGCGCGCGTTTCTGGCGATGGAAGCCCAAGGGGAAGATTTTGCCCGCTTCGTCTGGCAATTTGTCGATAATGCGCAAATTGTCCATCATCATCCCGACTATAAGCTGGCACCCACCACCTCAGCGCACGCCATTGCGCTCTCTAAGGCGCTTAAGCAGCGTGGTTTTAAATTCATCGGCCCGACAATCTGTTATTCGTTTATGCAGGCCTGCGGGCTGATAAACGATCATCAGACCAGCTGTTTTTGCCATCCTGACAATCTTTAAGCACGATTCCTGACAAATTAAGACTTTCCCTCACCCCTTTCCTCACTTTTACGCGGCATAATCGTGCCGCTTATGGGGACAGTTTTCCCCTGTGTGTCGAACGTAAGGGAACAAAAATGCAGAAGAAATTAGTCGCGATTACCTTGTTATTAAGCGGAAGCCTGGCCCTGTCTGGCTGTACCACCAATCCTTACACCGGCGAATCGCAGGCGGGTAAGTCAGGCGTGGGTGCCGGTCTGGGTGCCTTAGTGGGTGCCGGCGTGGGCGTGCTCTCCTCATCGAAGAAAGATCGCGGTAAAGGCGCGTTGATTGGCGCAGCCGGCGGTGCAGCGCTGGGTGGCGGTGTCGGTTACTACATGGACGTGCAGGAAGCGAAGCTGCGCGACAAGATGCGCGGTACCGGCGTCAGCGTGACCCGTGAAGGCGATAACATCGTCCTCAACATGCCGAATAACGTGACGTTCGACTCCAACAGCAGTAACCTGAAGCCAGCGGGGGCGAATACCCTGACGGGCGTTTCGATGGTGCTAAAAGAGTATCCAAAAACAGCGGTAAACGTGGTGGGTTATACCGACAGCACCGGAACGCGCGCACTGAATATGCGTCTGTCACAGCAGCGCGCCGACAGTGTCGCCAGCGCGCTGATTGTGCAGGGCGTCGCCAGCAATCGTCTGCGGACTCAGGGCGCAGGCCCGGATAATCCGGTCGCCAGCAACAGTACCGAAGCCGGAAAAGCGCAAAACCGTCGGGTTGAAATTACCCTCAGCCCGCTCGGTTAATGGGTGTCGCCCCCGCTCGGGGGCGCATTCATCCCGCTGACATTTTCTGTAAATATCAGCGTTAAAGGTTCCAGTAACGCATCTGCTGATAGAGCCACTTCAGGCTTTATGTTAGCCTGATCAAAATTTGATCAGTGAGTCATCTCTTATGTCACTTAAAGCAATTGCAGCGGCATTAGGACTTTCTGTCACCACGGTCAGCCGCGCGCTCAATGGTTACGAAGATGTCGCGCAGGAAACCCGTAAACGGATTGAAGAAGAAGCGCAGCGTCGCGGTTACCGGCCCAATGCTGCTGCCCGCCGTCTGAAAACCGGGCGTGCTAACGCGGTAGGTCTGGTTTATCCGGTCAGCGCGCCGCCGCTGAGCGACGGTCACTTCAGTGAGATGCTGCTGGCGCTGGATCAGCGTCTTGCCCACCATGAAATCGACCTGCTGTTGCTGGCGGATAAGCCGCACAGCCAGCCGCTGTTAACCCGTCTGCTGCGCAGCCGCGCGGTCGATGCCATCATCGTCACCCACATCACCCCGCAGGACCGGCGACTGGCGTATCTGCTTCAGACCGATTTTCGTTTTCTGGCGCTGGGCCGCAGCGAACTGCCACAGGATTACGCCTGGTTTGATGTCGACCACGCGGCCGGTTCGCAACTGGCGGTCGCCTATTGCCTGTCACAGGGCAGAGAGAAAATTGCCTGGCTCGGCAGCAACGAAAACAGCACCCGGATTCGCGATCGTCGCCAGGGCTATCTGGATGCGCTGGGCACCCTTGCGCCTTATGCGCAGGCCGCGATGCCCGCTTCGCGCCGCGCCGGCTACCAGCAGACCTGTGCCTGGCTGGCAGAGGAAAACCCGCCCGATGCGATTATCACCGACTGTGGCCCGCTGGCAGAAGGGGCGATGGTGGCGCTGCAACAGGCTGGCCGGGCGACGGGCAACCACGCTATTTCGCTGATCGGCTGGGATGGACTGCCGCGCGATGCGATTCTCGATCATCCCATTATCACCATACGACAGGCGGCGCAGCATCAGGTCGGCGAGCAGCTGGCAGAGATGGTGTTACAGCTGCTGAAAGGCACGTCGCCGCAGCAATTACAGACGTTGTGGCAGCCGTGGCTGCAATTACCGCCGTAGCGTCGGGGCTTTTTGCGACTGGACGCGGCTGTGCTAGTCTCTGCCTGGTTTCTACTTTTGCAGGATATTTCATGAAAATCAGGCCGCCTCGCGCCACCATTAGCGATGTTGCTCACGCGGCACGAACCGGAAAAACCAGCGTTTCACGCTACCTCAATGGTGAGCTGCATCTTCTTTCAGCCGATCTCAAAGCCCGGATTGAGCAGGCTATTGCCGATCTCAGCTATCGGCCAAGCCAGATGGCGCGCGGCCTGAAGCGCGGCCGCACCCGCCTGATAGGGCTGATCATCGCCGACATCACCAATCCCTATTCAGTTGACGTGATGAGTGGCATTGAAGCCGCCTGCCGCGAGCAGGGCTTCACCCTGCTGATGTGTAACACCAACAACGAAGTGGACCTCGAACAGCACTATCTGCAACTGCTGAGCAGCTATCAGGTGGAAGGCATTGTGGTGAATGCGGTGGGAATGCGCGAAGAGGTGCTGAGCCATCTGCAACAATCTTTGCTGCCAATGGTGCTGATTGACCGAAAAATCCCGGATTTTCCCTGCGACGTGGTCGGGCTGAATAATGCCGAAGCGGCGGAGACGGCGACGCGTCATCTGGTCGATAACGGTTACGACGCGCTGCTGTTTCTGAGTGAGCCGCTGGGCAGCGTCAACACCCGACGTGAGCGTTTGCAGGCTTTCCGCCAGGTACTGACGGCTTATCCGCAGGTGCAGCATGAGAATGCGGAGCTGGCGCTGCATCAGCCCGCCGCGCTTGATCAGGCGCTGCGCGCCTTTCATCAACGTCACGCAGGCAAACGCAGCGCGGTAATGGTGGCCAACGGCGCGCTGACGTTGCAGGTGGCGCGATCGCTGCAGCGGATCAATCTGCACTGGGGCAGCGATATCGGCCTGCTTGGCTTCGATGAGCTGGAGTGGGCCGCGCTGGCGGGCGTCGGGATCACCACGCTGAAACAGCCCACCTGGCAGATCGGTTACAGCGCGCTGCAACGAGTGATTGCGCGTATCGAAAGCAGCGATCTACCGGTCGCCGAACAGGTCTTCTCTGGCGAACTGATTGTTCGCGGTTCCAGCCAGCCTCTGCGCTAATTTTCAGACTTTTACTCATCCCCTGCGTGCTCGCTTCGTGAGCACGATCATAAATTCATGGTTTGCTGCTTTGCTTTGGAACCGGTTCCATCTAGGGTTTTTAAAGAACTTAAGGCGAAAGCCTCGATGGAGCACAACATGAAGCCAGACATTATCGTGGTCACCGCCGCTTACGGCCATTCGCAGATCGCCGCGCTCGGCGGTCAGACGGCACTGCTGCCGATCATTCAGCAGGCGGGTGCTGACGGCGTTGAAATCCGTCGTGAACTGTGTGATCAGGCCACGCTGGCCGATCTGCCTGCCCTGGCCGCCGCGGTGGCGCAGCATCAGCTGCACGCCAGTTATTCGGTGCCGGATACGCTGTTTTGTGACGACGGTGACGTAAATCCGCGCATAACTCACTACTTTGAAGAAGCACGCCAGTTAAACGCACAGCGTCTCAAGCTGGCGCTGGGTCACTTCACCGGCACGCTTCCGGCGTCGTTGTCGTCACTGCTGGCTGACCAGCCACTGTCGCTGACGGTGGAAAACGATCAGACCGAGCACGGCAAGCTCGCCGCCAGCGTGCAGTTTTTCGCTGCGGTCCGCGCAGCCGGACTGCCGATCAGCATGACGTTTGATATGGGTAACTGGTGCTGGACCGGCGAAGATGCCGCCCGGGCCGCGCAACAGCTGGCGGCGCAGGTCGGTTATATCCACGTGAAAGCAGCGATCCCGCATCACGACAGCTACCGGGCAATCGCGCTGGATGAAGCCGATGACGGCTGGCGCGCCCTGCTGCAACAGCTGCCCGCTACGGCTCCGCGTGGGATTGAGTTTCCGCTGGAAGGCGAGGACCTGACTGCGGTCACGCGCCATTATGTGTCGCTGCTGCGCAACGTTTAAGGAGTGAAGATGACTACGCATCACAACGGTACGCTTGATGTTGTCACTATCGGGGAAGCGATGGCGATGTTTATCGCCCGTGAAACCGGCGACCTGGCCGCCGCGGAAACCTTTGTTAAACGCGCGGCAGGTGCGGAACTGAATGTGGCGACTGGCCTGGCGCGTCTCGGCCTTAAAACAGGCTGGGTCAGCCGCGTCGGGGATGACGCCTTTGGCCGCTTTATCTGCCAACAGCTGGAGAAAGAGGGGATTGATCATCGCCAGGTGACGGTGGATAACCGTTATCCGACCGGTTTCCAGCTTAAATCCAAAGTGGATGATGGCTCCGATCCGCTGGTGGAGTATTTCCGTAAAGGCTCGGCCGCCAGCCATCTGTCGGTAGACGATTTCGACGCGGACTACTTTGGCTCGGCACGCCATCTGCATCTGAGCGGCGTGGCGGCTGCGCTCTCCGACAGTTCGCTGGCGCTGCTGAAACATGCGGCAAAAGAGATGCGTGCGCGCGGCAAAACCATTTCGTTCGACCCTAACCTGCGGCCGGTGCTGTGGCGCAGCGAAGAGGAGATGCGTACTCAGCTTAATCTGCTGGCAGAGTACGCCGACTGGGTGCTGCCTGGCGAGAAAGAGGGACTGATTCTGACCGGTTATCGTCAACCGGAAGCGATTGCCGACTTCTACCTCGATAAAGGGGTGAAAGCGGTGGTGATTAAAACCGGCTGTGACGGTGCCTGGTATAAAACCGCCAGCGGCGAAAAAGGTCAGGTTGCCGCGATTAAAGTCGATAACGTGGTGGACACCGTGGGCGCTGGCGACGGATTTGCCGTTGGCGTGATCAGTGCGCTGCTGGAAGGTCTGAGCCTGCCGCAGGCGATTCAGCGCGGCAACAAAATTGGTTCGATGGCGATTCAGGTGATTGGCGACAGCGAAGGTCTGCCGACGCGTCAGCAACTCGGCGACGCGTAGCCCGCGCCTCACATATTGACACAGGAGTTCTCGATGAAAACGCAGACAATCGCGCCAAAACGCTGGTGGTTCATCATGCCCATCGTGTTTATCACCTACAGCCTGGCCTATCTTGACCGTGCTAATTTTAGCTTTGCTTCGGCGGCGGGGATAAACGACGATCTCGGCATTACCAAAGGTATGTCCTCTCTGCTGGGTGCCCTGTTCTTCCTCGGCTACTTCTTCTTCCAGATCCCTGGGGCGATCTACGCCGAACGCCGCAGCGTCAAGAAACTGATTTTCTGGTGCCTGATTCTGTGGGGCGGCTGCGCCTCGCTGACCGGCATCGTCAGCAATATTCCGATGCTGGCGGCGATCCGCTTTATCCTCGGGGTAGTTGAAGCTGCGGTGATGCCAGCCATGCTGATCTACATCAGTAACTGGTTCACCAAATCGGAACGGTCACGCGCTAACACCTTCCTGATCCTCGGTAACCCGGTGACGGTGCTGTGGATGTCGGTGGTGTCAGGCTATCTGATCGAATCCTTCGGCTGGCGTGAAATGTTCATTTTCGAAGGGATTCCGGCCGTTGTCTGGGCCATCGCCTGGTGGTTTATGGTGCAGGACAAACCGGCACAGGCGCGCTGGATGAGTGATGCAGAGAAAGCCGCACTGCAGGCGGAACTGCAAAAAGAGCAGGACAATATCAAAGCGGTGCGTAACTACAGTGAAGCGTTCCGTAATCGCAATGTGATTATTCTTTGCCTGCAATATTTTGCCTGGAGCATTGGCGTTTACGGCTTCGTGCTGTGGCTGCCATCGATTCTGCGTAACGGTACCCAGATGGGAATGGTTGAAGCTGGCTGGCTGTCAGCGGTGCCGTATCTGGCGGCAACCATTGCGATGGTGGTGGTCTCGTGGGCCTCTGATAAGACGCAAAACCGTAAGCTGTTTGTCTGGCCACTGCTGCTGATCGGCGCGCTGGCGTTCCTCGGTTCTTATCTGGTGGGATCGGGCAACTTCTGGCTCTCCTACACCCTGTTAGTGATTGCCGGTGCAGCGATGTACGCCCCTTACGGCCCGTTCTTCGCCATTATTCCTGAGATGCTGCCGCGCAATGTTTCCGGCGGGGCGATGGCGCTGATCAACAGTATGGGCGCGCTCGGCTCGTTTATCGGATCGTGGATTGTCGGCTATCTTAATGGTGCGACCGGCAGCCCGTCCGCGTCTTACATCTTTATGGGATCGGCGCTGCTGGTGTCGGTGTGGCTGACGCTGATTGTTAAACCGGCGCAGAACAAGACGACGCCGCCGCTGCACGGGGCGAAACACGCCTGAAAGCGTAAGCCCAGACGTTAGCCCTCATTTTCCGGGCGGCCTGAGCGCCGCCCGTCACTTATTTAATGACCGGGAGCCACCGAATGAAACCCGCTGTGATTCTGTATAAAAAACTGCCCGACGATTTGCGCGCGCGCCTGGCGGCGCATGCCGAAGTGACTGAAATCAGCGATCTGTCACCTGCCAGCCAGCAGCAACACGCTGCGGCGCTGGCCCAGGCCGAAGGCCTGCTGGGATCAGGCGGTAAAGTGAATGGCGAACTGCTGGCGAAAATGCCAAAACTGCGCGCCTGCTCCAGCGTCTCGGTCGGTTATGACAATTTTGACGTCGAGGCGCTGAATCAGCGTCACGTGGTACTGATGCACACCCCGACCGTGCTGACGGAAACCGTCGCCGATACCATCATGGCGCTGGTGCTGAGCACCGCGCGTCGGGTGCCGGAACTGGACGCCTGGGTAAAAGCGGGCAACTGGCAGAAGAGCATCGGTCCGGAGCGTTTTGGCATCGACGTGCACCATAAAACGCTGGGTATCCTCGGTATGGGCCGCATCGGCATGGCGCTGGCCCAGCGCGCCCACTTTGGCTTTGGCATGAAAATCCTCTACAACGCCCGCCGCGAGCATCAGGAAGCGCAGACGCGGTTTGGCGCAGAGCGCTGCGAACTGGAGACGCTGCTGAAGCAGAGCGACTTTGTCTGCATCAGCCTGCCGCTGACTGAACAGACCCATCATCTGATCGGGGCAGAGCAAATCGCTCTGATGAAGCCGGAAGCGGTGCTGATCAACGCTGGTCGCGGACCGGTGGTGGATGAAAACGCGCTGATCGCTGCTCTGCAGGCGGGAAAACTGCACGCCGCCGGGCTGGATGTGTTCGAGAAAGAGCCGCTGCCGGCCGATTCTCCGCTGCTGTCGCTGCCCAACGTGGTGACGCTGCCGCACATCGGTTCCGCGACTCACGAAACCCGCTACGGCATGATGCTGGATGCCGTGGATAATCTGATCGCTGCGCTCAGCGGTAAGGTCGATAAAAACTGTGTTAACCCGCAGGCGCTGAAGTAATCCCTGCGCCTTCCCATTGCGCCCGCCGGTGGCGGGCGTTATGGTGGACCCCCGATTCGTTATCACAAATTTTTAACCGCTATGTCCTTTTCTCAGTTCGGCGACAAATTTACCCAACATTCCGGCATCTCACGGCTGATGGAAGATATGGGCGCAGGCTTGCGTACGCCCGGCACCATCATGCTGGGTGGCGGCAATCCGGCGCAAATCCCGGCCATGAACGACTACTTTCAGCAACTGCTGCAGCAGATGCACGAGGAAGGCAAGCTCAGCGAGGCACTCTGCAATTACGATGGCCCGCGTGGCAAAGCGACACTGCTGGAGGCGCTGGCAGAACTGCTGCGTGACCAGCTGGGCTGGCCGATCGGCGCGCAGAATATTGCGCTGACCAACGGCAGCCAGAGCGCCTTCTTCTATCTGTTTAACCTGTTTGCCGGCCGCCGGGCCGACGGCAGCAAAAAGCGCGTGCTGTTCCCGCTGGCACCGGAGTATCTCGGCTATGCCGATGCCGGGCTGGAAGAGGGCATGTTTGTCTCGGCCAAACCGAACATTGAACTGCTGCCGGCCGGCCAGTTCAAATATCACGTCGATTTCGAACATCTGCCAATGAAAGAGGATATCGGGCTGATCTGCGTGTCGCGTCCGACCAATCCGACCGGCAACGTGATCACCGACGATGAGCTGCTGCAGCTGGATGCGCTGGCGCAGCAGCACGACGTCCCGCTGTTGATCGACAACGCCTACGGCGTGCCGTTTCCCGGCATTATCTTCAGCGAGGTCCGCCCGCTGTGGAATCCCAACATTATTCTCTGCATGAGTCTGTCGAAGCTTGGCCTGCCGGGCGCACGCTGCGGCATTATTATCGCCGATGAGAAAACGATTGGGGCGCTGAGCAACATGAACGGCATCATCAGCCTGGCGCCCGGCAGCATTGGCCCGGCGATTGCCGGTGAGATGATCCGCCGTGGCGATCTGTTGCGCCTGTCAGAAGAGGTGATAAAGCCGTTTTATCAGCACAAGGTGCAGCAGACCATCGCTATCCTGCGTCGCTATCTGTCGGAGGAGCGCTGCCTGATCCACAAACCGGAAGGGGCCATTTTCCTCTGGCTGTGGTTCCGCGATCTGCCGATCAGCACCGAGACGCTCTATCAGCGGCTCAAAGCGCGCGGCGTACTGATGGTGCCGGGCCACTTTTTCTTTCCGGGACTGGAACATGAATGGCCGCACACCCATCAATGCATGCGTATGAACTACGTGCCGGATGCGGAGAACATCGAGCGGGCGGTGCAGATTCTGGCCGAAGAGATTGAGACCGCCTGGCGCGACGCCTAATCCTGCGGCCCGGTTAATGACAGCTGGCACCACTGCGCCAGCTGTCGTATCGCCTGTTCAACCTCGTCATTCCAGCCGAAACCGGCATTGAGCCGGAAACAGTGGTCATAGCGCTGATCGGTGGCAAAAATATGGCCGGGCGCAATGCCAATGCCTGCATTCCGCGCTTTCAGAAACAGTGAGCGCACGTTCAGCGCCTGCGCAGGCATCTCCACCCATAACACATAGCCGCCTTCCGGATCTGAAACCCGGGTTCCCGGCGGAAATTCCCGCAGTACCGACTGACGCATGGCGCTGATTTGCCGCGCCAGCTCGCGCCGCAGTTTGCGCAGATGCGCGTCATAACCCCCGCTGCGAAGCAGCTCAGCGACCGCCGCCTGCGACAACACCGAGGTGCCCATGGTCGAGGTATATTTCAGCGAGGCGATTTTGCGCATGTAGTTGACGCTGTGGACCCAGCCGATGCGGATGCCGGGGGCCACCGTTTTGGAGAAGCCACTGCACAGAATGGCATTCGGGCTGAAGGCGCGCATCGGGAAAGGGCGGCGCTCACCAAAGGCGGTATCGCCAAAAATATCGTCCTCAATGATCACCACATCGTTTTCATCTGCCTGCCGTGCAATATAGGCTTTCTGCTCGTTAGGAATGCTTTTCCCCAGCGGATTATTGATGTTGCACAGAGTCAGAAATACCCGCACCGCCTTGCGCTGAAACAGCCCGGTGAGCTTCGCCACATTCACATAGCCTTCCGGCCCGGCCTCAACCTCGATCACCCGCAGATTGAGGTTGTGCAGCATTTGCAGCAGCACGAAATAGCAGGGCGACTCGACCGCCACCACGTCGCCAGGCTGGGTGGTGGCGCGCAGCGACAGAGAGATAGCTTCGATACAGCCGTTGGTGATCAGGATATTGTCGGTGCTGATATTGCAGCCGTAATCGACCGCCCGGCGGGCAATTTCGACTTTTAACGGCGCATAGCCGGTGCCTTTCACCGTGTTGCCCAGCAGGGCAGGCTTGCTGTAGCCCATCTGGCGCATCAGCAAGCCGAGCTTCTTCACCGGATAGAGCGCGCTGTCGCCGTTCGCCAGATCGAGACGCACCCGGCAGTCCGAACCGAGCATCGCCAGATGCAGCTCAGTCTGTTCGTCGAGCGGGGCGATGGCACGTGGCTGTTCGCTGACGGCGGGCAGCTGTCGCGGGCGATGCCGTTGCGGCGCCACAAAAAAGCCCGACTTAGGCCGGGCGACGGCGTAGCGCTCATCCTCCAGCGTACGTAATGTTTTCAGAGCGGTAGTGAGGCTGACGTTATACTGCGTCGCCAGGGTACGCACCGACGGCAGACGACTGTCGGGTGCCAGCGTACCGGCATGAATCGCCTGCTTGATCTGTTCGGCTATCTGGCGGTAACGACTGCTCTGACTCTCCTGTTCTCCGACAACATCGGCCATCTGTACCACCCCATATCGCGCTGATCTGTGCATATTCAACAGAGTACATTCAAAGTACTTTAGCCTGCATCTCTTAATTATTCATGACGCTAAACGGACCTGTCGCCCTGGCGATTGCGCGTCTGAGAGGTGTGCCGATCGTCATCGTCATCCGCGCGGGCCGCCGGTTGCGACATCAGGCGTTCAGGCGGTTGAGTGATTCTATTCGCGTAAGGAAAAAGTGAAAAATGAATAATCTGTCCACCATGATGAAGGAGATTCAGGGCTACCTTTCGCCGGCCATCATCGACTCTGCACAACGCTGTTCTGACCGTCTGCTGGCGGCGTTACCCGATCGGCAGCAGCTGGAAAATAACCGTGTTCTGCTCGCCTATGGCGGCGGGAAAGACAGCAGCTATATGGTGGCCTATGTCCGCTATATCCAGGGCATCATCTGGCAGCAGCGCGGTGCCACCTTTCGCCTGCGCGTCAGCACCAATCGTCATGCGGCGATGAACGACAGCGTGATGGAGAACATCAACCGGGTTTATCAATCGCTGGCGATGCATGACGATCCGCTGGCTGAATGTCTGGTGGTGGATGGGTTACAGATTCGTCCTTTCGCCCGGCATCTGCCGATGCCGGAGGCGGTGCGGCAGCAGAATCGCAACGATGTGCTGATGAATGGCCACCGGTTTCGCGCCGATGCGCGCTCGACCTTCTGTAACGCCTGCAACCTCAGCATGGTCAACTCATTTGGTCTGGCGGCGGATTACGACGGTGGCGTGGATGTGATCATCACCGGCGACTCGCCGCAGGAGCAGGCAGCCTATGTTGCCTGGGCGCGCCATCTGTCGCGGCTGTTCGACGCGCCGGTGGCGGATAAAAGCCGCGGCTTTAGCGGTTTCCTGCAGACGCTGGATGGCGTCGCCGAACGCTATTTCACCGATATCAACGGTGCCGATCAGCTGACGCCTGCGCACCGCATTACCCATCAGTTAGCGCGCGATCCGCTGTTTTTCAATATCTATCAGGACACCGCCTATGAAGCGGGCGCGCACTGGGCGCTGCTCAGCGAGTTTATGCGCTTCCGTTTCGATGAGCTGATGTTCAGCTTCTCTGAGTCAGACTGCGGCAATCCGACCTTAATGGCTCATCTGCGCGGGCTGCGGGCGGAAACCCTGCTGCAGCGCAACTACGCCGAAGGGATCCGTGAATATGTGCGCTTTGCACTCGGCTTAATGGTGAAGAAGGATTTCCCGCCGCAGCTGATCGACGAAATGGCGGCGCGGTATCAGGATGACGCGGCGATCCAGCGTCAGCGCCAGCGGGCGGCGACGTTCGCTGTCGAGGCGTTCGATCTCAGTGAAGATCAGCTGATCTGCATGATTTACTCGCCGTTCCTCGCCCACGGGCAACAGCTTAACCACTGGCTGACCCGGCAGCAGATTGCGCTGGATGAGGCGGCGATCCGCGATCTCCTTGACCAGCGCAGTGAAGCTAACGCGCTGGCGCAGCAGTTAACTCAGCTTTCCGGCATGACGCTGACGCAGATGCGTCACTGCTGGCAGAGCAACCCGGTCAGTTCGCTGCTGGACGGCAAAAGCGCCGATCCGCTGTCGCGCGTGCTGCGTTTTGATCCCCATAAAGCGGTGATTCAGGTTAACCACGGTGAGCTGAACGACACCGTGACTGAAGTCATTTCCGGGCGTTAGTCCGGTAAGGCGAGGCGATGAAAAAGATTTTTCTGCAGATTGGCGCGACCCGTGACGGACACAATCCCTACTGTGCGGTGGCGAAGCGCGACGGCTACTTTACCGTGCTGGCTGAGATGGGCGACTTTGTTGATTACCAGTCGCTGAGCCTGACGCTGCCCTTTGATCTGATCGTTCGCCTTGATCGACCAGAAAACCCGTGGGAGGTGATCCAGGCTTATCTGCACGCCGGTCTGCTGTCGCATCCACAGGTGGTGCTGGCCGGTTTTGAAGCCTACAACGCCAGCGCCGGACGGGTACGGGAAATGCTGGCCGGACCCGATGCGCCTGCCGCGTTTATCCCGCTGGATAAATATGCCCAGCGCATGGCGCTGAAAAAAGCCTGGCCCGCCTTTCCACAGCCGGAGTTCCGCTTCTTCGCCTCGCCGCTCAGCATTCTGGATGCGAAAGAGGCGCTGCTCTATCCCTGCGTGGTGAAACCGGTGGATGGCGGCGGCGGGCTGGGGATCTGGCTGATTGAACGGGCCGATCAGCTGTGCCAGGTGGTGAACAAGCTGGTACAGACGATGAATTACGGCGGCCGCGGCTTCAGCGGTTTCATTGTCGAGAGCGGATTATCGGGTGAGGAATTTTCGTTGCAGGGCGTGGTGCATCAGGGACATCCGCAGGCGCTGACCTGCTGCCAGAAAGTGATTGAGCAGCATCGTGATGCTGAGGGCTGCGTCAGCTTTTACGAGTCGGGACATGTGGCGCTGGCGGCGGCCGCGCTGCCTTCTTCATTCACCAGCCTGATGGCGTTTTGCTGCGAAACTTTTGGCTATCGTCAGGGCGCTTTCCATATCGATTTCATCCTGGTGAACGGCATTCCGCATTTTCTGGAGATGGGCTTTCGCCTGTCAGGCATGGGCGTGACAACGCTGGTGCAGGAAGCCACCGGCATCGACTGGGCAGATGTGACTTTTGGCCTGGAGGCGGGCGCGGTGCTGCCGGCATTTGCCTTCACCGCGCCGCGCGCGGTAGGCCAGCTACGGTTGCGGCAACCGGCACAGCTGCAGGCGGCCGAGCGCTGGATCGATCAGCATCAGCAGGGTCAGCTGATGCCGACGCTGCGGCTGCCGACGCTGCAGGTTTCACCGCGATCGTCTTTGTATGCCGATCTGACCCGCCATGCCGGGATTCTGGCGACTTTTTGCCTGAGCGCAGCGGCGCGTGAACCGATTCTGGCGGCCTTTCATCAGGTGATCGCCGCGCAGCCCGCGGCGGCAGGGAGAAACACAGTATGTGCAGAATGATTCTGGCGCATGGCCGGTTCGACAGCGCCGCCATTCTGGAGGCCGCGCGCGCCATGAGCTGTGGCGAGAGCGCCGACCACGACGGGCCGATCAAACAGCATCCCAACGGCTGGGGCTGTCTGTGGCTGGAGAACGGCGAGATCCGCACCCTGCATGGCACCGGCGCGTTTGCCGACGCGCTGCCGGGCATTGATGTTGATCGGCTGCGCAGCCGCTTTCTGGCGGTACACGTGCGCCACGCCACCCTGAGTAAAAATCACGGGCTGGAGTTTTCGCATCCGCTGTGGCGCAACAGCGCGGGACATCGCTGGTACATGATGCACAACGGTTTTCTGCCCACCATCTATCGTCAGCTCGGCCTGACTGAATCGCGCTTCGATTCGGAAGAGTATCTGCACTATCTGGTCGATCAGATCACCCCGGCTGATTTCACCCGTGACTATCTGCGGGAAAAAATGGCCCAGGTTGCGCCAGGCGGCAGCGCAGGTAATGCGATTTTTGTCACCCGCGATAAGGCCTGGGCGTGGCAGTGGCATCCGCACGACACGCCGTATCCCGACTACTTTACGATGCATTTTCGGCAACAGGACGATTGTACCCTGATCGCGTCTGAACCGGTGGCAATACCAGGCAGCGCCGGCAACTGGCGGCGAATGAACAATCATGAACTCTATGAAATACCGTTTAGGGAGTGAGAAACATGGCTATTTTCAATCAGTTCCGCGTGATTAATCCCAACATGTTTGTGGAGTCGACCTGGCTGGATGACATCGTGACGGCACGCGTGCCGTTGCTGGTGCTGCGCAATTTCCTCACGCCGGACGTCCGTCAGGCGGTGGTGACCGATCTTCAGCGCTGCCGGGAAAAGATCCGCGTATCCCACTACCCCAACGGTGCGCTCACTACGCTCGGGCCCTATCTGGCCCGGCATACGACGGCGCCGGATAACTACTTTACTGAGCTGCGCGACATTCAGCCGTCGCTGCCGCCGTCGCTTGGCGCGTTGCGTGAACAGATCTACTACTGGGTACAACATGCGCTAAGGCTGGAGAGCCTGCGTACCGCGCAGGAGCCGGGCCGGGGCGAGTATGCCGGTTCGATTGTGCGTTTTCATGCCGACGGCGTGGCGAATCCCCTGCATAACGACAACATCGTGCGCGATGCCGCCGACAGCGGTCTGGCGGTAACCCAGATCCTGCATCAGCTCAGCTGCGTGGTCTGCCTGCAGGAGTGCAACGCGGGCGGCGCGCTGCGCATCTACAACAAAAAATGGTCGCCGGAAGATGAACAGTTCAAAACCGCCGGTGAACTGGGTTACCACAGCGGCGTAGTGGCGGGCAGTGAAACCTGCGAGTTTTCACCGCGCAGCGGCGATATCTACCTGTTTAATCCCGCCTTCTATCACGAAATTGACCGGGTCGAAGGCGATACCCGCATCACCATGGGCTTCTTTTTCGGCCTGACCGATAAAAAAATGAAGCACGCTATCGCCTGGAGTTAATCCAGGTTGCGCCAGATTAAGGAGAGGGGAATGACGACGTTTGAAAAAATCATCGCGCTGCTGGATCAGCATCAGGCGAACTATCGGGTGGCAGAGCATCAGGCGGTGGGTCAGACCGATCTGATCAGTGAGATACGCGGTAACGCGCTCAATCAGGCGGCCAAAGCGATGGTGCTTGAGGTCAGTATGCCGGAGGGTGCCGATGCGCGTTATCTGCTGGCGATTGTGCCGGGCGATTGCCGCATCAATTTCAAAAGCGCGGCGCGCGCCATCGGCGGTAAGAAGTCCGCCTTTGCCGCTCCTGAGATGGCCCAGGCGCTGACCGACTGCGTAATGGGTGCGGTGCCACCGTTTAGTTTTGATGACCGGCTGGCGTTGCGGGTCGATACGCGGCTGCAACAGGTCGGGACGTTATGGTTTAACGCGGGTGCGCTGGATAAGTCGATTGCGCTGGCGGTAGAGGACTATTTTCGCATTGTGGGTGACGACTGCTGTGTGGATATCGCGACGCCGGTGGCGATCACTGCCTGAAGCGGCACAAGGAGTATCCGATGTCGGTAAAAGATATGCTGTTAGCGCTGTGCGTGGTGGTGGTATGGGGCGTCAATTTTGTGGTGATCAAGTTAGGGCTGCAGGGCATGCCGCCCTTCTTGCTGGCCGGGCTGCGCTTCAGCCTGGTGGCGTTTCCCGCCATCTTCTTTGTGCGCCGTCCGCCGATTCCGCTGCGCTGGCTGGTGGTCTACGGGATGACCATCAGTTTTGGTCAGTTCGCGTTTCTGTTTCTGGCGATCAAGCTGGGCATGCCCGCCGGACTGGCGTCGCTGGTGCTGCAGGCGCAGGCGTTCTTCACGCTGCTGCTGGGCGCATTGCTGCTGTCGGAGAAGCTGCGCTGGAATCACATTGTCGGAATTATTATCGCCACGCTGGGGATGTTTATGCTGGCCACGGCGGGCATGGAGGGCCAGACCACGGCCGGTATCACGCTGACGACAATGATGCTGACGCTGGCGGCCGCGCTGTCGTGGGGGCTGGGTAACATCACCAATAAGATCATTATGCGTAACCGCAAGGTGCCGATCATGTCACTGGTGGTCTGGAGCGCGCTGGTGCCGGTGGTGCCTTTCTTTGCCTGCTCGCTGCTGTTTGACGGCCAGGCCGCCATCCTCAATAGCCTGCTGCATATCGGGTTACAGACCATACTGGCGTTAATTTATCTGGCGTTTATCGCCACCATCATAGGCTATGCGATTTGGGGCAACCTGCTGAGCCGCTACGAAACCTGGCGCGTTGCGCCGCTGTCGCTGCTGGTGCCGGTAGTCGGGATTATCACCGCTGCGCTGGTGCTGGATGAGCATCTGTCGGGACAGCAGATGCTGGGCGCTACCATCATTATTCTGGGGCTGCTGGTAAACGTATTTGGCGGGGTAGTGGGTCAGCGTTTAGCGATGCGAACGCAGCCGTAAAGGCAAACCTATCTAAGGGCAGAAAAACGCCGCTGGCGCGGCGTTTAAGAGCGTGATGGCTGCCTTTCGCAAAGACGCAAAAACACCATTTCTGGTCCGCTATGCTTTGCTACAGGCGTATGCTGCCATCGCGTTAACTCAATCAGCCGTCTGAAACCATGGAGCGGAGCAGCCTTTTTGCTCCCTGAGCAGGTACTGATATCAAAAACGAAAAACGCCGCGTTAGCGGCGTTTGTTATGATTATTTCAGAATCTCAATACGGCGTGGTTTCGCTTCTTCCGGCACCAGGCGTTCAAGATCGATGCTTAACAGACCATTTTCCAGACGGGCATCGCGTACCACAATGTGGTCGGCCAGCTGGAATTTACGCTCGAAGTTGCGTTCGGCGATACCCTGATACAGGTATTTACGTTCGGTCTGCTCTTCCGGGTGGGCACCCCGCACGATCAGCACGTTATCGTGGGCGGTGATCTCCAGTTCGCTCTGAGAAAAACCGGCTACGGCGATGGTAATGCGATAGTGGTTTTCATCGACCAGCTCGACGTTGTACGGAGGATAGCCGCCGTTGCTCTGATTTTGATTCGCTTCGAGCAGGTTAAACAGGCGGTCAAAGCCGATGGCAGAACGATAAAGTGGAGAGAGATCAAAATTACGCATATTAAGACTCCTGAGTTTCAGCAAGTTTTGGCAACCTTCCACTACGGGACAGGTTTCTGTACGGCACCTCACTGTCCCTTGCGGCAACGGTGAGTGCGTCCGTAATCTAAAAATGGGTGCCGGACGTCAGCTTTCAAGGGGGAAAACGCAATTTTTTTCGCCTGTTTGAGAAAATGACATACACTCAGGACTACCTTTGCCGGACCAGAACGGACTTCACCCCAGAGTGATGGCGTTGTCTGGCAAACCAACTCAGTCAGGCTTCTGTCAGGACTGAAGGGATGATAATAATGAAATTGATGAAAACGTTACCGCTGGCGGGTGTAGTCTGCTGTGCCGTTGCGGCAAGCGGCTGCTCCAGCGTCATGTCACACACCGGCGCCAGTCAGGGCTACTATCCCGGCACCCGCGCCAGCGCCGATCTGCTGGTCGATGATGACACCAGCTGGGCACTAAAACCGCTGGCGCTGATCGATCTGCCTTTCTCCGCTGCGCTGGATACGCTGTTACTGCCGTGGGATTATTATCGCAACGACAGTGACAAATCGATCGACTCTCCGCGCGAGCGGGTACTGCAAAGCGAGAAGCTGGCGCATACCCAGGAAAATCTGGCGCAGGCACAGCCGATGCCGACTATGCAGCCGCCGTCGCCGCAACCGTAAACAGCTGCCGCCAGCCGTTCACCTCACGCATATAAGCAATCTGGCTTCCATCAGGCGACCAGACCACCGCGTCACCTGATGGTGGCTGCTCTGTCCGGTCAGTCAGCCGCTGACATGCTCCGCTTATCACCTCACACCGCATCACGCTGTTGTCGCAGATAAAGGCGATCGCCTCACCTCTGGGGTGCCAGCTAAACGCCGACTGGATGCTGTGGCTCAGCCAGGTGATCTGGCGTGGCTCGCCGCCGTTGGGCGATACGGTCCACAGCTGAACCACCTGCTGCGGGTCCGCCATCAGAAAGGCGATCTGGCTGCCGTCCGGCGCGGCGCGCAGCCAGTGGCGCGGTTGCAGTGCCAGACCGCGACTTACCGTCAGGCGACGCTGCTGCACGCCAGCAGGCGGTGCAGGTAACTGCCGCTCGCTGCCCTCCAGCGGCGCCTCGCCCGCGCGGGCATAATCCTCCAGCGCCTCGGGCAGATCGACAATAAACAACTCAGGCCGTTTTTCACCCTGCGTATTCAGCGTATCGCCAATAAAGGCGATGGCCCAGCGCTGCCAGCTGCCGTCCGGTTTCTGATAGCCGCGATCGCCGACCCAGCACTCTTCATAAGCGCGATTAATCTGGTCGCTGCCGGGGAGGGGCTGCGCATGGGTACGGCTGACCAGCAGACAAAAATAACTGCCGTCATATTCACGGGGATGCTGCTTCTGCGGCGTCACTGCCCGCAGCGGTACGGCGATGCCCACGTTACGCAGGTCCTGGCGGCTATCCCATTCATGCATCACATGATCGTTGTAGGTGAAGCTGAGGCGTGACCCGTCGGCACTGAACACATGTACGTGCGAGCCGCCCCGCAGCGCGCCGGGCGTAAAGGGCGGGGTAATGTCGCAGGCATCGAGATTCATCGCATTGCCGTTCTGAATAATGACGCCACGCCGATGGTGAAAGTCATACTGCCAGCTTGCGTCGGGATGCTCCGGGCCGTGAATACAGACATAGCGCGGCGGCAGATCGGGGCTGACGGTAACTACCCCGACATGGGCGCCGTGGTGCGCCTGATACAGCACCTCAACCTCGCCGGTGGTCACATTGACGCGCTCAATGGTCTGGCTGGTAAACGACGCGCCGGAGGGACGCAGGTCAAACGCCAGCCACTGGCTATCGGCGGTCCAGACATTGATATTGGTAAGCTGATGCTGGCGGGCAGCAAAGGTGATCTGTTTTTCGCGCATGGAGGCAACCTGATAAAAATGTTGCCCCACACGCTACGCCAAACGGGCTAAAGATGCAGCTTCGATTTCGCCTCACTGAGCACCCGCCCGTCACCCTCGACGGTTTTTTTTCGTCCCAGCAGCAGGCCGAGTAAGCCGCCCAGCACCAGTGCGCCCGCCACAATCAGCAAACCATCATTGTAGCTGTGGGTGGCATCTTTGATGCGGCCCATGATCGGCGGAAAACCGAGGCCGGCAATGTTCGCCACGGCGTTGATCAGCGCAATCGACGCGGCCCCGGCGACGCCGGAGATGGTCTCGGTGGTGACGGCCCAGAAGACCGGCGTAATCGCCCAGTTGAGGCCCACCATCAGCACCAGCAGACCGTAGGCCAGCCACTGTTGCGAGACTGCCATCGCGCCCAGCAGCAGCAGGCCCGCGGCGATCAACGGCAATCCCAGATGACGGGCCCGCTCACCGGTTTTGTCCGAATGACGGCCATTGAAATACATAAACAGGCAGGCAAACAGGAACGGCACCGCCGACAGCAGGCTGACCATCAGGTTACTGCGGTCCTCCGCCACGGCCTTGACAATCAGCGGCAGAAACAGCGTCACGCCGATGGTGCCAAACGCCTGCAACAGCCACAGCAGGCTGAGCGCCCAGACGCGACCGCTTTTCAGCGCCACCCGCCAGTTGTGATGGTGTATGGCGGAATGCTTCTCGTCACGTTCAATGGTCTGCTGCAGCCAGCTACGCTGCTCGCCGGAGAGCCAGCGCGCTTTGGCCGGTGAATCATCAAGATAAAACCAGGTGACGATGCCGAGGAAGAAAGCGGGAATGCCTTCCAGCAGGAACAGCCAGCGCCAGCCCTCGACACCTAACATGCCGTGCATGTTCAGCAGACTGCCGGAGAGCGGCAGGCCAATTACCGATGCCAGCGCCGCACCGATATAGAACATCGACATGGCGCGGGCGCGATCGCTACGCGGATACCAGCAGGAGAGGTAGAAGATAATGCCGGGCGTAAACCCGGCCTCTGCCGCCCCGAGCAGAAAGCGCATCACATAAAGCTGGGTGGGCGTCTGGACCAGGCTCATGCCGGCGGCAATGATGCCCCAGCTCACCATGATGCGGGCGATCCAGCGCCGCGCACCGACCCGCGTCAGCAGGACGTTACTCGGCACTTCGAAGATGATGTAGGTGACGTAAAAAATGCCGGCGGCGATGCCGTACATCTCGGCGGTCATCGCCAGATCGGCATTCATCTGTAGCGCAGCGACGGAGATATTGGCGCGATCGATATAGGCAATCAGGTAGAGCAGCATGATGAACGGCATAATGCGCCGGTTCATTTTTTTCACGGTACTGAGATGCAGATGTTCACTCATCGGGAGATCCTCACGTAGGGTATAGCGGACCCGGATCCCGCATCGCGCGGGACCTGGCGAGTGTTTCTTATTATGGGGTGAAGCAGGTAGCTGCTACTGAAAAGCGGCAAACGTTACCATTCGGCAACGGCGCCGTCAGCGTGCCGCCACAATGGGTTGCGCCAGTCTGGGGCATCAAGGCTGCGTTCAATCACCAGCGCTTCATCGATCTCAACCCCGAGACCTGGCCGGTTCAGCGGCGCAAAGCTGCCATTGTGCATGGCGAAATCAGCTTTATTGACAACATAATCAAGCAGTTCCGCTCCCTGATTATAGTGAATGCCCATGCTCTGTTCCTGGAATATGGCGTTATGCGAGACAAAATCGACCTGCAGACAGGCGGCCAGCGCCAGCGGTCCGAGCGGGCAGTGCGGTGCCAGCCCGACATCGTAAGCCTCTGCCATCGCGGCAATCCTGACGCATTCCGTGATGCCGCCAGCATGGGAGAGATCGGGCTGCACGATTGCCAGTCCGCCCGCTGCCAGCACCCGCTTAAACTCGAAGCGGGAGTACATGCGTTCGCCTGCGGCAATCGGAATGTGGGTTTGCGCGGCGAGGCGCGGATAGTATTCTGCCTGCTCGGCCAGCACCGGCTCTTCAATAAACAGCGGCCGATAGGGCTCCAGTTCTTTGATCAATATTTTCGCCATCGGCGCGCTGACCCGGCCATGAAAATCGAGGCCGAATTCAATCTGATTGCCAAAGACTTCGCGGATTTGCGCCACGGTATTGACCGCCTCATCCACCGCGCGGCTGTTATCGATCAGGCTCATTTCGGCGCAGCCGTTGAGCTTGAAGGTATCGATGCCGATGGCGCGCAGCGTTTGAATCCCGGCAATCACATCGGCGGGACGATCGCCGCCAACCCAGCTGTAGGCTTTCATCCGGTCGCGTACCAGACCGCCAAGCAGTTGCCAGACCGGGACGCCGAGCGTTTTGCCTTTGATATCCCATAACGCCTGATCGATACCGGCAATGGCGCTCATCAGGATCGGACCGCCGCGATAGAAACCGCCCCGGTACATCACCTGCCACAAGTCGTTAATGCGCGCCGGGTCCTGACCGATGAGTGCATCGCCCAGTTCATGCACCGCCGCTTCGACGCTGCGCGCCCGGCCTTCGATTACCGGCTCGCCCCAGCCGCAGACGCCTTCATCGGTTTCAATTTTCAGGAACATCCAGCGTGGCGGCAGGCGGTAAGTGGTGAGTTTTGTGATTTTCATCGTACGGCATCCTTATAAGCAGCAATAAAAGCCTCAGCTTTTTCCACGGTGCGCGACAGCGGCTGACCGGCGCGGTACAGGTCACTGCCCAGTCCGGCACCGACGCAGCCCGCCGCCAGATAGTCCGCCAGGTTTTCTGGCGTCACACCACCTACTGCGAACAGCGGCACCTCCGGCGGCAATACGGCTTTGATCGCCTTGATATAGGCGGGCCCAAAAGCCGATGCCGGGAAAATTTTCAGCGCATGGGCCCCTGCGTTTAGCGCGGTAAAGGCTTCACTGGCGGTGGCGCAGCCGATGGCCGTCCAGATCTGCTGCCGGACTGCCCCGGCAATCACCTCTGCATCGGTATTCGGCGTCACCAGCAGGCGGGCACCTGCTGCCGCAACGGCGTTGACCTGCGCGACGTTCAGCACCGTTCCGGCACCAATCATGGCCCGATCACCAAACTGACGTACCAGCTGCGGCAGGGTCTGCTGCCAGTCGGGCGAGTTGAGCGGCACTTCAATACTGTCAAAACCGCACTCAATCAGGGCGCTAACGTGCGCCCCGGCTTCGTCCGGCCGGATGCCGCGCAGGATGGCGATCAGCGGCAGCTTAAAGGGCAAGGTCATCGACAATTCTCCTTATTCCTTGCTGGAAGGCACTATCGCCTGCCAGCCATTGCAGCGGGATATTGAGCAGGGCAAAAGCCGCCTGATAACGCTGGGCCAGTGCTTCACTGGCAATCAGCGTCACCGGACCACTCAGCGCCGACTGCGCCGCCTGACTGGCGACTTCATGTCCGATCAACAAACCGGAGAGGAAATCGCTGACCGACCCGGGGGCCAGCGCACCCAGCAGATGCTGCGCCCGCACTTCAAACAGGCGCGCCAGCAGGGACGGATCGTTGATGCCTGTTTCCAGCCCGCGCTGAAAGGCCGCCGCATCCGGCTGCTGTTGAGGTAAACCGGTCCCGATCAGGGCGTGGTTCAGCAGCAGATGATGCAGTTCGCCGGTCATCACGGTGCGGAAATCGATCACCCGGCGCGCTTCGCATTTCACCCACTTGGAATGGGTACCGGGCATCACGATCAGTTCCGCCGGTGCCAGGGTTTGCGCCCCCAGCAGCTGGGTCTCTTCACCGCGCATCACGTTGTGATTGTCACGGCGGCTGACGCTTAATCCCGGCACGATCCAGCGATTTTCACCGGCTGCGGTCAGCTGCGTCGCGAGGGAGTCCAGCGTCAGCGGGCAGGGAAGATAGGGCGCGGCCTTCCAGCCGGCGTTGCTACCCACCATGCCCGCCATCACCACCGGCACCGCATTCACCGGCCAGCCGTGGGTTATCTCATCGAACACCTGCTGGTGGCTGCGGCCGTTTAAGCGGGTGACGCCCGCTTCTGAACGTCGGCTCTCAACAGCGTCGCCGTCGCGGTAGTACCAGGCGCGCAGGTTGGTCGAGCCCCAGTCGAGAGCGATATAGTGGCTCACACGATCTCCTTCAGGCGTTGGGTTGAGCTGGCAATCATGGCGCGTGCCGCCGCTTCTGCGGCGGCACCATCCTGATGGCGAATGGCATCGAACAGGTTCTGATGTTCACGCAGGGTTTGCGGCATATTGTCGCGATCGGCGCGGTAGGTGCGGGCAAAAACCGCTTTCTGCAGCTGAACCAGGGCGATACTGAGCTGTTGCAGAATCGGATTGTGAACCGAAGCCAGCAGCGCCTCGTGGTAGCGCATATCGGCTTCGTTAAAGGCGTCACGATCGTTGTGCCGGGCGATCATATCGTTGAGCGCCAGCTCGATAGCGGCTAGATCCTGCGAGGTGGCGCGTTCGGCTGACCAGCGCGCCAGCTGCGGCTCGACCAGCACCCGCACATCGTTCATCGCGGCGATGAGTTGTGGATCGTGATTGTGCTTTAACGACCATTGCAGGACGTCACTGTCGAGGAAGTTCCAGTGCTGATGCGGGGTGACGAAAGCGCCGCGATAACGCTTAATTTCAATCAGTCGTTTCGCGGTTAGCGAGCGATAAACTTCGCGGATGATATTACGGGAGGTGGCGAACCGTTCGCACAGGTCCGCCTCGGCGGGCAACGGCTGACCCGCCACAAACTGACCGGAGACAATCTCTTCGCCCAGCGTTAAAAGAATCCGATCGGTTTTGCTGACGTCCTGCTTTTCCACTGTCTGTGTTCCTTTGCCCGGCCAATGCCTGAGCAAAAATTGTAGTACCACCTATCAAGGTCGTACTACAATCCTGATCACAAAACAGACAATCTGTTGCGCTGCAGCCTGCCAGCAAGAAAACAGACGATTACAGCACCAGCTCTTCAATCGCGTGTGCTACGCCATCTTCCATATTGGTTTTAGTCACGAACTGGGCGATTTCCTTAACCGAATCAATGGCATTACCCATCGCTACTCCGGTGCCGGCATACTCAATCATCGCCAGATCATTTTCCTGATCGCCAATCGCCATTACTTCTTCCTGCTTCAGCCCAAGCTTCTCAGCCAGCATTCTGACGCCCTGGCCCTTGTTAACCCGACGATCGAGAATTTCGAGGTAGTAAGGCGCACTCTTCAGAATGGTGTAAGTCTGGCGCGCCTGTTCGGGCAGACGGGCAATGGCCGCATCCAGCAGGGCAGGCCGGTCGATCATCATCAGTTTCGGAAAGCGGGTGGCGCGATCCATCTCTTCAACGGCGCGGTAGCGTACCGGAATCCCGGTCAGGCTGGCTTCATGAATGGTGTATTCACTGATGTCTTTATTTGGCGTATAGAGGTGGGACTTGTCGAACGCCTGGAAATGCACGCCCAGCTCACGCGCCAGCTGCTCAATGTAGAGGTAGTCGTCAAAGGTCAGCGTCACTTCCGCTACGCATTCGCCATCTTCGGCCTGATGGACCAGCGCACCGTTGTTGCTGATTGCGTACTGACCGGGCGTCTGCATATCCAGCTCCATCAGGTAGCGCTGGATACCGACAAACGGCCGGCCGGTGGTTAGCACAATCGAGACCCCCTGCTGGCGGGCGCGATCCAGAGCGGATTTCACGCCCGGCGTGATTTCATGTTGCGGATTAAGCAGGGTGCCATCCATATCGATAGCGATCAATTTAATAGACATAGGGTCCTCGTTGCGTCTGGGTTTTGTTCAATGCTAGCGCGATTCAGCTCACATTGACCAGTTTAGCGGCAAGCGATGACAAATGACTGACGGCCGGACCTCAGCCGGTAAACAGATCGCGATGGATTTTAATCACGGCTTTTCGAATCAGGGCCGGTTCGGCGGGCGCGCAGCAGGGACGATGAACGTCATGCGGGAAGAACAGTGCAAACATGCCGGGCATCAGGGTGATCATCGACTCGTTTATCGTCTGCTGATAAAAAACCACGTCACGCTGCTGGATAAAATCTTCGGTCACCACATGCTCCGGGTGCGCGCGAGCCACGCCGATATTCTCTACGCCAGCCAGCAGGTACTGGATGTCGATGTAGCTGACGTGGGATTCTGCCCGCCGGGCGCTGGCCGGCTCGGTCATCATCTCCTGCACCAGACAGAACATTTTGTCGTCCGCGAGGATCGGGTATTTCCCGCTTTCAAGCTGGCTAAAATCTGTCTCAGCAATCCAGCTTATCGCCTGGTCAATGACCGGATGAAAGGCGTGACGTTCTGTGGCCCAGTCGAGACGATCGCAAATAATCATGGTGTAACTCCCTGTCTGAAAAGCATAGTGCGCCCGCAGAGGCGCGAAGAGAAGCAAGAGTAAGGGAGGGCCCGCCGCTAAAAAGTGATCGCGATCGCAGCCTGCAGGCAACGCGGTGCCCTCGTCTGCGAGTATCGGACTGTGCAGGGCAAAAAAAAGGCCATCACTTGCGTGATGGCCTGTGACGTCAGCAGCCGATTAGATATCGATATTGGCGGCTTTCAGCGCATTCTCTTCGATGAAGGCACGGCGCGGTTCAACCGCATCGCCCATCAGGGTAGTAAATAGCTGGTCAGCGCCAATCGCATCTTTAATGGTAACGCGCAGCATACGACGGCTATCCGGATCCATGGTGGTTTCCCACAGCTGTTCAGGGTTCATCTCGCCCAGACCTTTGTAGCGCTGTACCGAGAGGCCGCGACGCGACTCTTTCACCAGCCACTCAATCGCCTGCTCGAAGCTGGCTACCGGTTGACGACGCTCGCCACGTTCAATGTAAGCATCCTCTTCCAGCAGGCCACGCAGCTTGTCGCCGAGGCCACAGATTTTGCGGTACTCAGGACCCTGGATGAAATCGGCTTCCAGCGGATAATCAGTATCCACACCGTGGGTACGGACGCGCAGCACCGGTTCGAACAGGTTCAGCTCGCGGTTTTCACGCACCTGCGCCAGATAGGTACTACCGTGCGCTTCGCGCTCAGTGAGATAGCTCACCAGGCTGTTCAGCCAGCGGGTCACTTCTGCTTCATTGCTCAGATCGCTCAGCGTGTCGTGATAAATCAGCGCGCGCAGCAGGGCAACCGGATAACGGCGCTCCATACGCTTGATCATCTTCTGGGTGCTGTTGAAGTCAGAGACCAGCGTCTCCAGCGGCTCACCAGCCAGGGCCGGGGCGCTGGCATTAGTGTGCAGCGTGGCACCATCAAGCGCGATAGCGATCTGGTATTGATCCATCGCGTCGTCATCTTTGATGTACTGCTCCTGCTTGCCTTTCTTCACTTTATACAGCGGCGGCTGCGCGATATAAACGTGGCCGCGCTCGATGATTTCCGGCATCTGACGGTAGAAGAAAGTCAGCAGCAGCGTACGGATGTGCGAACCATCGACATCGGCATCGGTCATGATGATGATGCTGTGATAGCGCAGCTTGTCCGGGTTGTACTCGTCGCGACCAATGCCGCAACCGAGCGCGGTAATCAGCGTGGCCACTTCCTGCGAGGCGAGCATTTTGTCGAAGCGCGCTTTCTCAACGTTAAGGATCTTACCTTTCAGCGGCAGAATCGCCTGATTCTTACGGTTACGGCCCTGTTTGGCCGAACCGCCAGCGGAGTCACCCTCCACCAGGTAGATTTCAGACAGCGCCGGGTCGCGCTCCTGGCAATCTGCCAGTTTGCCTGGCAGACCCGCCAGGTCCAGCGCGCCTTTACGACGGGTCATTTCACGGGCACGACGTGCGGCTTCACGGGCGCGCGCTGCGTCGATGATTTTGCCGACCACGATTTTTGCGTCACCCGGATTTTCCAGCAGGTATTCCGCCAGCAGTTCGTTCATCTGCTGTTCAACCGCTGATTTCACTTCAGACGAAACCAGTTTGTCTTTGGTCTGTGAAGAGAATTTTGGATCCGGCACTTTCACCGAAACCACTGCGATCAGACCTTCACGCGCATCGTCACCGGTGGCGCTGACTTTGGCTTTCTTGCTGTAACCCTCTTTATCCATGTAGGCATTCAGGGTACGGGTCATCGCCGCACGGAAGCCCGCAAGGTGGGTACCGCCGTCACGCTGTGGGATGTTGTTGGTGAAGCAGTAGATGTTTTCCTGGAAGCCATCGTTCCACTGCAGCGCCACTTCCACACCGATGCCATCTTTCTCGGTAGAGAAATAGAACACGGTTGGGTGAATCGGGGTTTTGTTTTTGTTGAGGTATTCAACGAATGCCCGGATGCCGCCTTCGTAATGGAAGTGATCAGACTTGCCGTCACGCTTATCTTCCAGACGAATCGACACGCCGGAGTTGAGGAACGACAGTTCACGCAGGCGTTTCGCCAGGATGTCATACTCAAAATCGCGCACGTTGGTAAAGGTTTCGTGGCTTGGCCAGAAGCGCACACGGGTACCGGTCAAATCGGTCTCGCCGGTCACCGACAGCGGTGCCTGCGGCACGCCATGGACGTAGACCTGCTGGTGTACTTTGCCTTCGCGACGAATGGTCAGCTCCAGCTTCTGTGACAGGGCGTTAACCACCGAGACACCGACGCCATGCAGACCGCCGGAGACTTTATAGGAGTTATCGTCGAACTTACCGCCCGCATGCAGCACCGTCATGATCACTTCAGCGGCGGAAATGCCTTCTTCTTCGTGAATGCCGGTTGGAATGCCGCGTCCATCATCCTGCACCGAAACGGAGTTATCCGCATGAATGGTGACCACGATGTCACTACAGTGACCAGCGAGCGCTTCGTCGATTGCGTTATCCACGACCTCGAATACCATGTGATGCAGACCGGTACCGTCATCGGTATCGCCGATATACATGCCCGGGCGTTTGCGTACCGCATCAAGCCCCTTCAGGACTTTGATACTTGAGGAGTCATAAGAATTCGACATCAACGTTTCTCGCTCATTTTAATCTTCAGGTTGAACCGCTATTTTACCCTGTTCCACGCGGAACATCTTGCCCTTTTCGTCGGTCATGTCGATTACATGCTCGGCAGAAATAGCGCTGACAAACACCTGCGCCTCGGTGGCTTTTAACCGCTCTGCCAGCAGGCGTCGGCGGCTGTCATCCAGCTCAGAAGCAAAGTCATCGATCAGGTAAACACAACGGCGTCCGCTCTGGCTTGTCAGGAACTCGCCCTGCGCCAGACGCAATGCACACATCAGCAGTTTTAGCTGCCCGCGTGAGAGTAAATCTTCCACCGGCGTCCCTTCAGCCCGAATACGAAAATCGGCTTTATGCGGCCCGCTGGCGGTGTAGGTCAGGGCGCGATCGCGCTCAAAGTTGCGTTCCAGCAGTTCGCCGTAATCGCTCTCTTTGTCCCAGCCGCGCTGAAATGAAAAGCGCAGCTCAAACTCGGGCAGGAACTGGCGGCAGGTGGCAGTAATCTCCGCCGAAATCGCCGCGCTGTATTCGGCGCGCCACTGGCTTATCTGTTCAGCCAGCGGCACCAGTTCCTGGTCCCAGGGACGAATCTGACTGTAACGTGAGACCTGGCGCAGGGCGGCGTTGCGCTGTTTTAACAGGCGGCGCAGGTTGCTCCAGGCGTTGAAAAAACCGGGCGTATTATGAAAGCAGCCCCAGTCGACGTAGGCTCTACGGTATTTGGGGCCGCCATTGAGCAAAGTAAACCCTTCCGGCGTGATTAACTGCATCGGTAACAGCTGCGCCAGTTCAGCCACTTTGTGGCCGTCGCTGCCGTCAATGCGTACTTTACTGTCACCGGCGCGGTTTTTGGTCAGCCCGACAGAAATCTCCCGCTCTTTACCTTCCAGCCGGCCATGCAGCACAAAGGCTGCTTCGTCGTGACGGATCACGCGGCCCGCCTGCAGGCTGCGAAACGCCCGACCGTGGCCCAGGGTGTAAATCGCCTCTAATACGCTGGTTTTACCGCTGCCGTTGGCGCCGACCAGGAAATTAAAGCCGGGTGCCAGCTGCAGGTCAGCCTGCTCAATATTACGAAAATCTTTGATAAGGAGGCGGGTTAAAGCCATGAATCAATCCAGCGTGAAGGGCAATAAAATTTTGGGCCTGGCGATCCAGGGCGTCAACGGCAAAGCAGGTTTGCCCGATACCTCAGTCACCAGGCCGTCGGCGTCGCAACTACGTTGCGCCCCGCCTCCGGAGCGTACTGAAGTACGTGAGGATGGCGAGCACTGCCGGGGCGCAACGTAGCAAGTAAGCCAGGCCGATATATTCTACAAGAAGCGCGCAGGCCCTGGGAGCATACTGAAGTATGTGACCAGGGGCGAGCACTGCCCGGAATCAGAATGGCAAGTAAGCCAGGCCGATATATTCTACAAGCGCATGGGCATGACGACATAGGCTGCCGCGGGACTCGCCACATCCTCAATCTGCACGCTCGACACCGAGTCGGTCAGCAGCAGACGAACATTTTCACACTTCAGGGCGTTCAGCACATCCAGCACGTAACTGACGTTAAAGCCGATCTCCAGTTCGGTGCCGTTGTAGCTGACATCCAGCATCTCTTCCGCTTCTTCCTGTTCAGGGTTATTGGCGGTGATTTTCAGCTGATTTTCGGTGATATAGAGGCGAACGCCGCGGAACTTCTCATTCGACAGAATCGCTGCGCGGGCAAATGCCTGCTTTAACAGATCGCAGCCGGCTTCCAGCGCTTTATCGGGATTCTTCGGCAATACGCGGCGATAGTCAGGGAAACGACCATCGACCAGCTTCGACGTAAAGATAAAGTCGCCGACGTGCGCGCGGATATTGCTGCCGCCGATTTGCACCTGCAGCGGCGTATCGCCGCCATCCAGCAGTCGCAGCAGCTCAATCACCCCTTTACGCGGCACAATCACCGAGTGACTCGGCAGTGCCTGACCGATCGGCATTGAACAGACCGCCAGACGGTGACCGTCGGTAGCCACGGTGCGCAGCTCTTCCCCTTCGGTTTCAAACATCATCCCGTTGAGGTAGTAGCGAACATCCTGATGCGCCATTGAGAACTGAGTCGCTTCGATCAGTCGTTTCAGCGTCGCCTGCGGCAGGGTGAATTCAACCTCACTCTGCCAGTCATCCAGATTCGGGAAGTCGCTGGCGGGCAGGGTCGACAGCGAGAAGCGGCTGCGGCCTGAACGCACTAACATGCGATCGCCTTCCAGTGACAGCGTGATCTCCGCGCCTTCCGGCAATCCGCGACAGATATCGAGGAATTTCCGCGCGGGCACGGTGGTTGCTCCAGGCTCATGGGCCTGCGTCAGGGCAACGCGCGCCACCATCTCCATTTCTAAATCGGTACCGGTCAGCAACAGCGTACCTTCTGTCACCTGCAACAGCAGGTTTCCAAGAATCGGCAGCGTCGGGCGACCCCCTAGCGGGCCGCTCACCTGTTGCAGCGGCTTCAGTAACTGCTCACGTTCAACAATAAATTTCATAGCGTCAGGAAGATAATGTTCTGATGAGATTAGAGAAATCTTCTTTGATATCGTGGCTCTCTTCACGCAGCTGCTCAATCTTGCGGCAGGCGTGAAGCACCGTCGTGTGGTCGCGTCCGCCAAAGGCATCGCCGATTTCTGGCAAGCTATGGTTAGTCAGCTCTTTTGCCATCGCCATCGCCATCTGGCGCGGACGGGCTACCGAACGCGAACGGCGTTTGGACAGCAGATCCGCGACCTTAATTTTGTAGTACTCAGCCACGGTCTTCTGAATATTATCAATGGTGACCAGCTTTTCCTGCAGCGCCAGCAGATCGCGCAGCGCTTCGCGCACGAAGTCGATGGTGATCGCCCGGCCGGTAAAATTGGCGTTGGCGATCACGCGATTCAGCGCGCCTTCCAGCTCACGGACGTTGGAGCGTAAACGCTTGGCAATAAAGAAGGCGACTTCACCCGGCAGACGAATATCATTCTCGTCGGCCTTTTTCATCAGGATCGCCACGCGCGTTTCCAGTTCAGGCGGCTCGATCGCTACCGTTAATCCCCAGCCAAAACGCGACTTCAGACGATCTTCCACCCCGTTGATCTCTTTTGGATAACGATCTGAGGTCAGGATGATCTGCTGATTGCCTTCCAATAAGGCATTAAAGGTGTGGAAGAACTCTTCCTGCGAACGCTCTTTATTGGCGAAGAACTGAATATCATCGATCAGCAGCGCATCGACCGAACGGTAGTAGCGCTTAAATTCTTCGATCGCATTGTTCTGCAACGCCTTAACCATGTCCTGGACGAAGCGCTCTGAGTGCATGTAAACCACTTTAGCATTGGGTTTACGCGCAATAATGCCGTTGCCTACCGCGTGCAGCAGGTGGGTTTTCCCCAGGCCGGTGCCGCCATACAGGAACAACGGGTTGTACGCGCCGCCCGGATTATCTGCCACCTGGCGTGCCGCCGCGCGCGCCAGCTGGTTAGATTTACCTTCGACGAAGTTATCGAAGTTATGGCGGTTATTCACATTCGAACGGTAGGTCACATCAGCGGGTGCCGGCACGTTATCCCAGCTTGGACGCATGATCTGCGTCGGGGCCGGACGGATATGGCTCTGTACCGGGATAGCAGGCGCGCTGACGCTGGCCATCACCGGCTGGCTGACGGCGGCAGTTTGCTGAACCGGGCGTGTACCCACTTCAAAACGCAATAACGGTACGTTCGGACCGCAGAATTCATTCAGTAATGCGTTAATGCTATTGAGGTATTTGTCCCGAACCCAGTCGAGTACGAAGCGATTTGGAGCATACAAGGCAAGCGTATTGTCGTTTAACTCAGCCTGTAGTGGACGAATCCACATGCTGAATTCGGTGGCAGGAAGCTCATCCTGCAAACGGGCAAGACACTGTTGCCAAAGCGTAAGTGACACGGCGGACTCCACTCGTACAAATTCGATAAGAATAGTAGGCGTTACTCTAAGAAACGTTCATTTTTGACACAGACGTAAGAAAGCGCCTGCGACCGCTATCAGCGGTTTTCCGTCCTGCAATCACCGGAGGATCGTCAGCGGAAGGGCGGATCATAGCGCAAAGCGAGACAGAGATCTTCCCTTTCTACACAGTTTTGATCCTTTTTATCCACAGGCGAAAGGCGCGCAGAGAAGTTTACGCCAGTTGCGGGAAAAACCAGCAGGAATCTGGCTGAATGCGTCAGATTTTCGGGTGACTTCTCGTTTTATCCCCACGATCCGCCAATTTGATCGCAATAAGATCCGGCGCGATCCTTGCGCTTTAACCGGGAGCCCGTATAATTCGTCACCCGGCGTTGTCGCGTTAAGCCCAATGCCCGGACTCAGCGGGCTGTATCCGTGTTTCCAGGTACTGCGACACGCGAAGTAAATTGACTCGGGACTGTACAATTATTACAATCCCGCCTCTTTATTAAAGACACATTGAGGCGTCGGTCGATTTATTGGCCCGAAACGCGTCACCCAGTGAAAATTTTCAAGTTTAGGTAGAAACCGCCATGAAACGCACTTTTCAACCGTCCGTACTGAAGCGCAACCGTTCACACGGTTTCCGTGCTCGTATGGCTACAAAAAATGGTCGTCAGGTTCTGGCACGTCGTCGTGCTAAAGGCCGTTCTCGTCTGACCGTTTCTAAGTAATAAAGCTAGCCCTGATGGGTAAGCTCGCATTTCCCAGGGAGTTACGCTTGTTAACTCCCACTCATTTCACTTTCGTCTTCCAGCAGCCACAACGGGCTGGCACGCCGCAAATTACTATTCTCGGCCGCCTTAACGCGCTGGGGCATCCCCGCATCGGTCTCACCGTCGCTAAAAAACATGTGAAACGCGCCCACGAACGTAACCGGATCAAGCGATTGACCCGCGAAAGCTTTCGTCTGCGTCAACATGAACTGCCGTCGATGGACTTCGTGGTGGTGGCGAAGAAAGGGGTTGCCGATCTGGATAACCGTATGCTGGCGGAAGCGTTGGAGAAATTATGGCGTCGTCACTGTCGCCTGGCGCGCGGCTCCTGATCGTCCTGATACGCGTCTATCAACGCGGCATCAGTCCATTACTGGGCCCACACTGTCGGTTTCATCCGACCTGCTCTCAATACGGAATTGAGGCGTTACGCAGGTTTGGCGTGATAAAAGGCAGTTGGTTGACGTTAAAACGCGTATTAAAATGCCACCCTTTGAACCCGGGTGGTGACGATCCTGTGCCGCCAAAAACCTTTGATACCAGAGAACATTAACGATGGATTCGCAACGCAATCTCTTTCTCATCGCTTTTCTGTTCGTGTCTTTTATGATCTGGCAAGCCTGGCAGACGGACCACGCTCCGCAGCCACAGCAGACGCAGACCACACAAAACACTAACAGCGTAGCGGGTGATGCCGCCAGTCAGGGTGTACCGGCCAGCGGTCAGGGCCAGACGATCACCGTTAAGACTGATGTCCTGTCATTAAATATCAACACCCGCGGCGGTGATGTTGAACAAGCACAGCTGCTGACTTTCCCGGACAAACTGGGTTCCGACCAGCCGTTCCAGCTGCTTGAAACGACGCCATCGTTCCTTTATCAGGCACAGAGTGGTTTGACCGGTCGTAATGGCCCGGACAACCCGAACAACGGCGCGCGTCCTTTGTTCACCACCACGCAGGATCACTTCGAAATGGCGGAAGGCCAGTCCGAGCTGCGTGTGCCGATGACCTATACCGCTGAAAACGGCGTGGTTTACACCAAAACCTTCGTCTTCAAGCGTGGCGAATATGCGGTTAACGTCGATTATCATGTCAACAACACCACTCAGCAGCCGCTGGAAGTGTCGCTGTTTGGCCAGCTGAAGCAGACCATTGATCTGCCGAAGCACCGTGATACCGGCAGCAACAACTTTGCACTGCATACCTTCCGTGGCGCGGCGTACTCCACCAGCGATTCGAAATATGAGAAGTACAAATTCGACAATATCGCGGATAACGAGAACCTGAACACCACCACCAGCAACGGCTGGGTGGCGATGCTGCAGCAGTACTTTGCCACCGCATGGGTTCCGCGTACCGATGGCACCAACACCCTTTACACCAGCAACCTGGGTAATGGCGTGGCGGCGATTGGCTACAAATCTGCGCCGGTGACCATTGCCGCAGGCGCACAGCAGAACCTCGGTGCAACCCTGTGGGTCGGTCCGGAAATTCAGGACAAGATGGCAGCCATTGCGCCGCACCTTGATCTGACCGTCGATTACGGCTGGTTGTGGTTTATCTCTCAGCCGCTGTTCAAGCTGCTGAAATTTATCCACAGCTTCATCGGTAACTGGGGCTTCTCCATTATCGTGATCACCTTTATCGTGCGTGGCATCATGTACCCGCTCACCAAAGCGCAGTACACCTCGATGGCGAAGATGCGCATGCTGCAGCCGAAGATTCAGGCGATGCGTGAACGTCTGGGTGATGACAAGCAGAAGCAGAGCCAGGAAATGATGGCGCTGTATAAAGCAGAGAAGGTCAATCCGCTGGGTGGCTGTCTGCCGCTGGTAATCCAGATGCCGATCTTCCTGGCACTGTATTACATGCTGTCAGGTTCTGTTGAACTGCGTCACGCGCCGTTTGTGCTGTGGATCCATGACCTGTCCGCGCAGGACCCGTACTACATCCTGCCGATTCTGATGGGCATTACCATGTTCTTCATTCAGAAGATGTCACCGACCACCGTGACCGATCCGATGCAGCAGAAGATCATGACCTACATGCCGGTGATTTTCACCGTGTTCTTCCTGTGGTTCCCGTCAGGTCTGGTGCTGTACTACATCGTCAGCAACCTGGTTACCATTCTCCAGCAGCAGCTGATTTATCGCGGCCTGGAAAAACGTGGTCTGCATAGCCGCGACAAGAAGAAAGCCTAAGCGATGTAAAGCGGGAGCGATCCCGCCCTAAACGGTCTATCCTCAGGCGGTCAAAGCGACCGCCTTTGTTTTTTGTAGCGAGAGAGAATTTATGAGCCACAGCGATACCATTGTTGCCCAGGCTACGCCGCCCGGACGCGGCGGCGTAGGTATTTTGCGCATCTCCGGTGCCCGTGCAGCCGAGGTGGCGCAGCAGCTGCTGGGCAAACTGCCTAAGCCGCGTTATGCCGACTATCTGCCGTTTACCGATGCTGACGGCAGCGTACTGGATCAGGGCATTGCGCTGTGGTTTCCGGGGCCTAACTCGTTTACCGGTGAAGATGTGCTGGAGCTGCAGGGCCACGGCGGTCCGGTGATCCTCGATCTGTTGCTGAAACGCATCGTGGCGCTGCCCGGCGTACGCATCGCCCAGCCGGGTGAGTTTTCAGAGCGCGCGTTTCTCAACGATAAGCTCGACCTGGCGCAGGCCGAGGCGATAGCCGATCTGATCGATGCCAGCTCAGAGCAGGCGGCCCGTTCTGCGGTCAATTCGCTGCAGGGGGTATTCTCCACCCGCGTCAATCAACTGGTGGAAGCCCTGACTCATCTGCGCATCTACGTTGAAGCAGCTATTGACTTCCCGGATGAGGAGATCGACTTCCTCTCTGACGGCAAAATCGAAGCGCAGCTGAATGCGGTGATCGCCGATCTCGATGGCGTACGGGCTGAGGCGCGCCAGGGTAGCCTGCTGCGTGAAGGGATGAAGGTGGTGATTGCGGGTCGGCCTAACGCGGGCAAATCGAGCCTGCTGAATGCGCTGGCGGGTCGTGACGCGGCGATTGTCACCGACATTGCCGGCACCACGCGCGACGTATTGCGTGAACATATTCATATTGATGGCATGCCACTGCATATCATCGATACCGCCGGTTTGCGTGAGGCCAGCGATGAAGTCGAGCGCATCGGTATTGAGCGCGCCTGGCAGGAGATTGAGCAGGCTGACCGGGTGCTGTTTATGGTCGATGGCACTACCACCGACGCGACCGAAGCCGCGGCCATCTGGCCCGACTTTGTTTCACGCCTGCCGCCTGAGTTACCGATTACCGTGGTGCGCAATAAAGCCGACGTCACCGGTGAACAGCCAGGCCTGACAGAGATAAATGGCCACGCAGTGATTCGGCTGTCGGCACGCACCAGCACCGGGGTTGATGAACTGCGCGATCACCTGAAGCAGAGCATGGGGTTCGCCGGCAATATGGAAGGCGGCTTCCTGGCGCGCCGTCGTCATCTGCAGGCGCTGGAGTTAGCAGCGACGCACCTGCTGCAGGGCAAAGCGCAGCTGCTGGGTGCCTGGGCTGGTGAGCTGCTGGCAGAAGAACTTCGCCTGGCTCAGCAGGCGCTGAGTGAGATTACCGGCGAGTTCACCTCGGATGATCTGCTGGGCCGCATCTTCTCCAGCTTCTGTATCGGTAAATAACCTCGCTTTTGCCGGTCCGATAGTGCGTCCTTATCGGACCGGCGCCTTTCCCCGCTTTCACGCTTTCACTTTACTGCGCACCTGCGGTGATTCTTGCTGATATGTTATTTTGCGGCGGCCCGGCATTGCCGTATAACGGTCAGAGCGCCGACCTGATGATCGACGGCGGATGGTCGTGATTTGTCCCGTCTGATAAACGCTATTATCTGCCGCCGTCGCGGCATCACGCCGGCAGCGAACCCCTATTCGTGGTCACCCTTGGGCGAAATTTTTTGCCTGAAACAGGAGAGTTGCATGAGTACACCGCTTGACACTGCCGCACTGAACACGCTGTTTACCGACGCCCGCACCCACAGTTACTGGCAGGCGAAGCCGGTCGACAACGCCCTGCTGGAACAGCTGTATAGCTTAACGGCGCTGGGCCCGACCTCGGCTAACTGCTCGCCCGCCCGCTTTGTTTTCGTGACGTCGGCGGAAGGTAAAGAGAAGCTGAAACCGGCGCTCTCTTCCGGCAACCTCGAAAAAACCATGAGTGCGCCCGTCACGGTGATCGTCGCCTGGGACCGCGAATTTTACGAGCAACTGCCTGCGCTATTCCCGCATGCCGATGCCCGCAGCTGGTTTACCGGCAGCCCGGAAGCGGCGAAAGAGACCGCTTTTCGTAACAGCAGCCTGCAGGCCGGGTACCTGATCCTGGCGGCCCGCTCGCTGGGACTGGATGCTGGCCCGATGTCCGGTTTTGATCCGGCGAAGGTAAATGAGGCGTTCTTTGCTGATAGTCAGTATCAGGTTAACCTGCTGATTAACCTCGGCTATGGCGAGACGTCAAAACTGCACCCGCGTCTGCCGCGCCTCAGTTTTGAACAGGCGTGCCGGTTCGCCTGATGCCGCTGGCGTCGCGATGCCCGTCGCGACGCTTATTCTGACCCGACTGAATTTTCACCGCCGCGAAACTAGCCAGATCGCTCATCCTATTCCTAATTTGGTTCATTCTGTGTTGTGCCGGATGCATTAAGTTAAGAAAATTCTTACAATGCAGCTGATGATTATCTGACCATTTTCACGGAGCGACAGATGGCTGGTCATTTTGTACGCTGGACGGGTAACCCCGACTTCTCTGCACAAGATATGCGCATTCCCCAGCATATTATTGATACGGCACAGCAGTTTGCTGATAAGCGCCGTGGGCGTTTTCTGGCCGCGCGTACGCTGCTGGCCCAGCTGATGCTGCGGGTTTATGGCATTAACACGCTGCCGCGCCTGACCACCGATTGCCATGGACGCCCCGCTTTTGCTGACCCCGATCTGCCTGATTTCAGCATCGCTTATGCCGGCAATACGGCCGGCGTGCTGCTGGCTGAAGAGGGCGGCCGCGCCGGCCTGGACATGGAAATCGTGCGGGCCCGCAGTCGCCAGACTCAGGAACAATTAATGCAGGGATTAACCTCCGGGGAGATCGCCTGGATTAATGCCCAGCAGGATTTTATCGAAGCGGTAACGCAAATCTGGACGCTGCGCCAGAGCCTGCTCAAGCTGACCGGCGAGCGTGAAGCGGGGCTCGATTCGCTGCGGCTGCTGCCGGGCGCAGGCCGTCTGCGTTCATCGCTCTATCCCGATATCCAGGTGGTATGCGATGCTGAACCAATGCTGGTCTGGTCCTGCGCGCTCTCGCCCGCGACCCAGCGCCTGCATCTGTGGGAGATGGATAACGACCATCAGTGGATCGCCTTACGTGAAGTGGAAATGAGTAAACCGAATATTGGTCCCCGCACCCTGCGGCTGACCAGCCTGCCCAATGAACGCAGCGTGCATCCTGAAATCTGACGGAATGCTGCGGTTCGCGAGCGCTTAAGCTTCTGTTCATAAGCGCATAGATAAGTCATTTGTTCATTGTGACCAGCTGCGCAGGCTTCGGCTGACCGTCTGCTCCGAATCCTGTTGAGACTAATCACCTTTACCCCGATGTGACCCTGCCCGCAACTCTGTCTGCCGATACGGGTTACGCTTTTTTTTGTGACCGTCATCACTTCACCCTGGCATGCTTTGCTCTATATCTTTGAACATAAGAATCGGTATTGAACGTTTGTAAAGTTTGGATGAAAAGCGCTGAAGCTGGCGTCATAGCTAACGTCTTAAGGAGACGATGATGGAAAAAATGAAGCTGGGCGTGAACAGCGCCATGTTCGATGGGCATCCGCCGGAAGTTGCCTTCCAGACCGTGCGTGCGGCGGGGTTCGCTTACATTGAGCTGGCTTACAATCAGGGTTATGTGGGCCAACTCGATCCGGCCCTGTTTGGTCAGGAGAATGCCGCCCGCATCAACGATCTTAAACAGCAGACGGGCCTGAAGATGCACGCGCTTGGCTGCACCATTAACCTGGCCGCGCCGGATGCAGTGGAACAATTCCGGCTGCGGGTGGCCTTCGCCCGGCTGATTGGTGCTCGTTATCTCAATGCCTGCACTGCCCGACGCGATAATCGTGCTGCGTTAATTGAAAACCTGCGGCAGATGGCACCGATTGCCGAAGAGGCTGGCTGCATTTTGTGTATCGAGAATGGAGGCGATCCGGATTATGACGCCTTTGCCGTGGCTGAGGATGGCTTCGCGCTGCTGGAAGCGGTCAGCCATCCGGCAGTGGCATTTAACCTCGATCCCGGCAACATGGTATCGCTCTGCCCACAGCAGGATCCTATCGCCGAGGCGCTGACGATGCTGCCTGGTGCCCGGCATTGCCACATTAAAGATGTGATGCGGCTGAACGGGGAATACCATTTCCCGCCGATTGGAGAGGGTGAACTGAATTATGCGCCGCTGCTTCAGGCGCTGGCGGAAAATGAGATTCCGGCCAGCCTGGAGATCCCCCTGCGGATGCATCGCCAGCCCGATAGCTGGCCGCAGCGGGCTGACCAGCCGGTTGATCCGGCCATCAGCCTTGAGGTGTTAATTCGTTCGCGGCTGGCGCTGGAAAAAATGCTGGGCTGGTAACCGCGTTGCCACTGACTTAACGGGTAATGGTCGGCTCATGATTTGCGCATCGGGGGATCTACCGCTGCGCCTTCAACGCTTCTCTTACTTTCCCGCGTTGAATGAACAAATTTTCGCCTGTCCTGGCGAGTGCTCCGTTTTGCCTGAAAAGAATGGCGACCCGCCGTTATGAGCGGCCGCAACTGCCGAAATCGTCTATCACCGGTAAGCTGGAAACAACATCAGATATAAAGATTAACCTGCTTTTTCTCTCTCTTAATTTTTTGAGCCTCAGCCGTGCTGCTCGCCTGTTTTTCCTGCTGATGTTTCCGGGTCATGTCACTCGACTTTTTATGCTCCAGCTCTAATAGCTGTGTCTGGAGCTGTCGAATCTGTGATTCGATCTTTTGCTGACGCTGTTTTTGTGAACTACCGGCCGTGCCGTTCTTTACGCTTATCAGCTCAGTCATCAATTTGTCGATATTGCGGGTGATGTGGTTGATTTGAGAGAGGGTTGTGCTACCAGAATTATCAGGGTTGAATGCGCCAGAGTTTATTGATGTCATGGTTTTTCCTTGTTATGTCCTGAAGTAGATAACATATAAATTATCGGCACCGCAGCGAATAAGATAAAAAAATCATCTGGTTATTCGCGATGACTGGACGAAATGTTGATTGGATCACCGGGAGATTTCAGTCATAAACTGGTCCGGGCCCGACGCTTAGCGGCGCGCAGATCCGCGTCCGCGAAGAAGCAATATTCCGCAATCGGGATCGCGGCGATGCGCGATCGTACCGCAGAGGACCCTCCTCTTTACCGGGATGACAGACAGATGTGCTTTGATGCCACAGGTGCGCTATTGGCTATGTTCATATGTTTATTATTTAAACATTTGTAATAAGCCTTTTCTGATGTTAATAAAGCAGGTCTTATTGTTTTTTGTCCGCCAGAAGCAAGCTCTGTTTTTTTATCTTTGATTATTAAAGGTAAATTATCATATCGCCATGGGCGACTCCCTGTTTTTCCCTTCTATACTAAAGCTAAATTTACTGAAGTGTGAGCTGCCGCAAATCTTTTCTCACAGGATCCGCTTTAATGTCTAAACATAAGATATGTTAATGAACATATGTTCAGTGTCCGGGATTTACCCGGCATCGCCACTGACAAGCGGGAGAAAGTTATGCAAGCGTTACACCCTGATTCCGATGCCGCGTCCCAGCCTACCCGGGTTCGCTGGCGCATTTTCGCCGTGCTGTTTTTCCTGCTGGCGGTCAACCTGATGGACCGTATCACGCTCTCAATCGGTATTCCGTTCATCAAGGATGAGTTCCATCTGTCGCCTGCCATGCAGGGGCTGATTCTCAGCAGTTTTTTCTGGTCCTATGCGCTGTTACAGGTGCCAGGCGGCTGGGCGCTGGATCGCTTTGGCCCGCGTAAGGTGCTGACCTTCTCCAGCATACTGTGGGGCCTCAGCCAGATTGGACTGGCGCTGGCAACCGGTGGACTGTCGCTAATCTTTGCCCGCATCGCGCTGGGCGTGGCAGAAACGCCGATTTCGCCCTCTGGCGGCAAAATGAATGCCAGCTGGATGCCCAAATCGGAACGCGGACGCGGCGCGGCCATCATGGATTGCGGCAGCCCGCTGGGTGTGGCGTTTGGCGGACTGATCATCGCCTACCTGATCGACATGCTCGACTCATGGCGGCTGGCGTTTATTGTCGCCGGTCTGTTCAGCATGTCGCTGGCGCTACTGGCGTGGTACAAGCTGCGCGATCGCCCGGAAGAGGACCCTCGGGTTAACGCCGCCGAAATGGCGCTGATACGGCAGGGTCGTGACGACGGTGTGGCGCCGGATGCGCCGCCGCCCGCCGGTCCGGGCGTTGACTGGCGGTCGCTGTGTGGCCTGATGTTTGGCCGGGCCACCTGGGCGATGATCTACTTTGGCCTGATGACATGGGGACCCAGCTATCTGGCGCAGGCACGCGGCTTCGATTTGCGCTCCATCGGTAATGCCACCTTTGTGATTTTTATGCTGGGTGCTGCCGGATCGCTGGGGGCCGGATTCGCCGTCGATGCGCTGGTGAAGCGCGGCTATCAGCACGGCACGGTGGTGAAAAGCCTGATTGCACTGTCGGGCGGCGTTACGCTGCTGATCTTCTTTGCGTTGCCGGACGTGGCGAATCCGATTACCGCAGTGGCGATGCTGTCGGTTGCCTCCTTCTTCCTGACCGGCGGCGGCAGTATCTACTGGAGTATCCCGGCGCTGATCGCCCATCCGGCGCGCGCTGGGCTGGTCGGCGGCTTTATGAATATGGCCGGCAGCGTGGGCGGCATTCTGGTGCCGATTCTCGCCGGTCTGATCCTGCAACTCACCGGCGGATACGGCGGCGTACTGACCTTCTTTACCCTGTGCGCCGCGCTTTACGTAATTGGCACGCTGTTTATCCGTTTTGCGCCGCCGACCGCGCCGCTGCCGGCCGGCAGCACTCAAGTCAGCTAACCGCACTCGCCTGGCGGCGAGGCTGCCGGGCGACATCTTATCAGGAGAGAATATGCTTCGTTTCGCCGCTAATCTGACCATGCTCTATACCGAATATCCGTTTTATGAACGCTTCGACCGCGCCGCTGAGGCCGGATTTCAGGCGGTTGAATTTTTCTTCCCCTATGGCCTGGAGAGCGCCGATATCCAGCAGGCGCTGGATCGCAACCAGCAGCAGCTGGTGCTGTTTAACATGCCGCTGGGTGACTGGGATGCAGGTGACCGCGGATTCGCGGCGCAACCGGCGCGGCGTGATGAGTTCCGCCGGGCTATCGATCAGGCGGTGAGCTATGGTCAGCAGCTGAAACCGCCGCGCATTAACTGTCCGTCAGGACCGGCCGCCGGTCAGGGCGATCCGCTGCCAACCCTGCGTGAAAACTTTGCTCTGGCCGCCAGCGCGCTCAAGGCGCACGACATTCAGCTGGTGCTGGAGCCGATCAATCACGGCGACGTGCCCGGCGCGGTGATCTCCGGGGTGGAGCAGGCAGTGCGGCTGTTTGACCAGATCGACAGCGACAACCTGGCGGTGCAGTACGATCTCTGGCATTCACTGCGTGCCGGTGAAGATCCCTATCAGGTGCTGCCCGCCTTTATTGACCGTATTGCACATATCCAGATTGCGGACGTGCCTGGCCGTCACCAGCCCGGCAGCGGCGAGGTCGATTTCGAGCGGCTGTTTACCCTGCTGGATAATCTCAACTATCCCGGCTGGGTCAGCCTTGAGTTTCATCCACAGGGCGCAACGGATGCCAGCTTTGCCCACCTGCGTCAGCTCGGGGTGTTGAAATAAAAAAGGCCGCTACCCTGACGGGAGCGGCCTGATGCAGTTATCGCAGCATTTAGTGTGCGTCGATAAACACAATCTTCAGCACGAACATCAGCGCGACAATCACCACGCAAGGGCTGATTTCACGCCAGCGGCCGGTGCCGAGCTTCATCACGCAGTAAGCGATAAAGCCCAGCGCAATCCCTTCGGTGATTGAGAAGCTGAACGGCATCATCGCGGCGGTGACAAAGGCGGGCACCGATTCGGTCAAATCATCCCAGCGCACGCGCGACAGGCTGGCGGTCATCAGTACGCCGACATAAATCAGCGCCCCGGCAGCGGCGTAGCCTGGCACCATCGCCGCCAGCGGTGACAGGAACATCACCAGCAAAAACAGCACGCCGGTTACCACCGCCATCAGTCCGGTACGGCCACCAATCGCCACGCCCGAGCTACTTTCAATGTAGGCGGTGACCGAGGAGGTGCCCGCCAGCGCGCCACTGACCGAGCTGATGCTGTCAACATACAGCGCCTGCTGCATGCGCGGGAAGGTGCCGGTTTCATCGGTCAGTCCGGCTTTGTCAGTTACGCCGATCAGCGTGCCCGACGAGTCGAACAGATTGACCAGCATAAAGGAGAAAATCACGCCTGCCATGCCGATGTTAAAGGCGCCTTTGATATCGACCTGACCGACCACCGAACTGATGGCTGGCGGGGCAGAAAACAGGCCAACGAACTTCACGTCGCCCAGCATCCAGCCAATCGCCGTGGTCACTACCATCGAAATCAATACTGCTGCATGGATATTACGTGACGCCAGAATAGCGATGATAAAGAAACCCAGCGCGCCCAGCAGCACGCTGTGCGAAGTCAGATTCCCTACCGCCACCAGCGTATCGGGATTCGGCACAATGATGCCGGCATTTTTCAGCCCCATCATAGCGATAAACAGGCCAATCCCGGCGGTGATGCCGACGCGCAGGCTGAGCGGGATGTTGGCAATCATCCAGTAGCGCACCCGCAGCAGCGTCAGGATCAGCAGACCGACGGCGCCCCAGAAGATCGCCCCCATACCGACCTGCCACGAATAACCCATTGCGCCGACCACCACAAAGGCGAAAAAGGCATTCAGTCCCATTGCCGGGGCCAGTGCGACCGGCAGATTGGCAAACAGTCCCATCAGAATACTGCCGAAGGCGGCAATCAGGCAGGTGGTGACAAACACCGCCTGGGTATCCATACCGGCCACGCCGAGGATCTGCGGGTTCACAAAGACGATGTAGACCATCGTAAGAAAGGTGGTCATACCCGCGATCACTTCGGTGCGCACCGTGGTGCCATGTTCCTGCAGCTTGAAGATGCGCTGCAAAAGGCCTTGCTTGCTCATGCCATCCATCCAGAAGAAAAATTCATCGGCGCGTATCCTGGCGATTTTGCCAGGCCAATACAATGATTTTTCGCAACCGATTGCCACTCTCGCAATCTGCGCTCAGTACGGTAGAGTGAGGGACTCCCACAAAATCAAAGGATAGAGTCTGATGTCAGTAGAATGCGTCTTTTTCGATTGCGATGGCACGCTGGTGGACAGCGAACTGCTCTGCACCCAGGCCTACGTCAATACTTTCGCCCGCTATGGCATCGACCTGTCGCTGCAGCAGATGTTTGAGCAGTATAAAGGCGTCAAATTGTACGACATCATCCGCGACGTCGGTGAGGCGCATCAGCAATCGTTGCCGATGGAAGAGGTGGAAACCGCCTACCGCGCCGAGGTGGCGCAGTTGTTTGATCAGCACCTGCAGCCGATCGACGGTGCCAAAGCGCTGGTTGAACAGATAAAAGTGCCGATGTGCGTGGTATCGAACGGAACGGTGAAGAAGATGCAGCACTCGCTGGGCTTAACCGGCATGCTGCCGCTGTTTGCTGACCACCTCTACAGCGGTTATGACATTCTGCACTGGAAGCCCGATCCGGAACTGATGTACCACGCTGCCGAGCAGATGCAGGTCGCGATTGAGCGCTGCATTCTGGTGGATGATTCTGAAGCGGGCGCGCGGGCCGGCATTGCCGCCGGTATTCCGGTGTTCTACTACTGCGCCGATGCGCATAATCCGGAACTGGATCATCCGCTGGTCACGCGATTCGACAACATGGCGGACCTGCCCGCGCTGTGGCGCGCCCGCGGCTGGGATCTGGTGTAATCCAGGCCAGCCGATGAAACAGACCGTCTGGTTTTTAACCCTGCCTGGAGTGATGGCGCTCGATCTGACTGGCCCGGCGGAGGCGCTTAAGCTGGCGGGCGATCGCTTTGTGCTGCGCTACATTGGACCGCAACCGCAGGTGATCTGCTCCACCGGGATGACCATCGGCGGGATTGAGCCGTTACCAGCAGGTTTGCCTGCCGACAGCCTGCTGGTGGTGCCTGGTGTTTATGACTCGCGGATCTGTTACGCCACGCCCGAAGCGCAACAGGCGCGCCAGTGGCTGAAGCAGCAGCAGGCAGCACTGCATTCACAGGCCCTGATGCTGGTCTGCGTCTGTTCCGGTGCGCTGCTGGCCGCGCAAGCGGGGTTGCTGGATGGCATTCGCTGCACTACCCATCATGAGGTCATCGATCGGCTGAAAGCGGCTGCGCCGCAGGCACTGGTGCATGAAAATCGGGTGTTTGTCGGGCATGACAATATCTGGACCAGCGCCGGCATTACGGCGGGCATCGATCTGGCGCTGCATCTGATTAATCAGCTGTGTGATACGCCGACCGCGCTGGCGGTGGCACGTGAAATGGTGGTGTGGTTCCGCCGCGCCGGTGACGATCCGCAGCTTTCACCCTGGCTGCGTTATCGTAACCATCTGCACCCGGCGGTTCATCGGGCGCAGGATGCGATGATTGCCCATCCCGAGTACAGCTGGTCGCTGACCGAGCTGGCAGCACGGGCGCACGTCAGCAGTCGGCATCTGGCGCGGCTGTTCCGTCAGCATCTGGGCATCAGCGTGCGCGAATACCATGAACAGCTGCGGGTCAGCATTGCGCGCCAGCATCAGCAGCAGGGCAAATCAGCCGAGAAAGCGGCGCTGGCGGCCGGGTTCTCCTCGGCGCGCCAGCTGCGTCGCGCCTGTCAGCGTGACGCCGATCAGCTGACGAAGTGACGTTTATCAACGCGTTTAAGCGCCATCGCCAGTAGCAGGCTTCCGCCCAGCGTCACCCCGAATACCCACGGCAGATCGAACCACGGACGCGACATATCGTCGTAGTGATGGGTACGCAGATAGTGGATAAACAGCGCGTGAAAACCGTAGATCGGCAGAGAGTAGCGCGCAATCAGCGATAAACCCGGCAGCGCGCGCTGGTTAAGGGCATTTTTAAACACCAGCAGTAAGCTGATCGCTGCGATAAAGACCAGCGGTCCGCAGTAGAGATACCAGGTGTCGTTAAACGCGCCATTGTCCCGTAACGCCTGCTTTGTCCCGAGCGCAATGCCAATCACACAGGCGATAAACACCCCGCTAGCAGCGGGTGTCAGCCCGCGTTTTTCTGTCTCCATGGTGCCGATAGCCCGTCCTAACAGCGCATACAGCAGGTAGTAGATGCTGTCGCCGCTGACATAGAGATTGACCGGCAGGAAGTGAAACGGCCCCAGCGACTGACTGACGGTGTTCGGATTGGCCAGCACCGCCAGCACCAGCACCAGCAGCGCCACATAGCGCGCCTGTACCGACTTCACCTGAATCAGCGGCGACATCAGATAGATACCGATCAGCGCGAAGAAAAACCACAGGTGATAAAACACCGGTTTTTGCAGCATTTTCAGGATCGATCGGCCTTCACTGATCGGCGTCAGCCAGGTGATATACGCCAGTGATACCGCGCTGTAGAACAGCAGACACAGCACCAGCCGGATCATATGACGCGGCTGGGCGCTGCGTTCGCCGAAAAACAGGTAGCCGGAGATCATGAAAAACAGCGGCACGCAGACTCGCGAGGCGGAGTTCAGCAGATTGGCGACGTCCCACGACGTGCCGGTGACCGCCATCGGCCCGGTGATATACCAGGTCGTGGTGTGGATCACGATCACCATCAGGCAGGCAACCGCGCGTAAATTATCGATCCAGTAAATCTTCTGCGGCATGGCGTCCTCTTGCGCATAACGTCCGTGCGGAGAAGGGTAGCCAGGCGCGGCGGTGGCAACAACCTTTGCCGGCAGGATTCGGAGCCCTCTGTATGGCAGCAAAAGGACGCGACAACCAAACCGCGCCGCAACCGTACAGGATTTCCGGCTGCACATCGCGCGGTCAAAGGGTATACTGTCGCACTCTTTTTTCATCTAGCCAATCGCGTGCAAATTCAACATGCAAAAGTTTGATACCAAGACCTTTCAGGGCCTGATCCTGACCTTGCAGGATTACTGGGCACGTCAGGGCTGCACCATTGTTCAACCGCTGGACATGGAAGTAGGCGCTGGCACTTCGCACCCAATGACCTGCCTGCGCGCACTCGGCCCGGAGCCGATCGCCGCAGCTTACGTGCAGCCGTCACGCCGTCCGACCGATGGTCGCTACGGTGAAAACCCGAACCGCTTACAGCACTATTACCAGTTTCAGGTGATCATCAAACCGTCACCGGACAACATTCAGGAGTTGTATCTCGGGTCGCTGAAAGAGCTGGGTATGGACCCGACGGTGCATGACATTCGCTTCGTGGAAGATAACTGGGAAAACCCAACGCTGGGTGCCTGGGGACTGGGCTGGGAAGTGTGGCTCAATGGCATGGAGGTGACGCAGTTCACTTACTTCCAGCAGGTGGGCGGCCTGGAATGTAAACCGGTGACCGGTGAAATCACCTACGGTCTCGAACGTCTGGCGATGTATATCCAGGGCGTCGACAGTGTCTACGATCTGGTGTGGAGCGACGGGCCGCTGGGTAAAACCACCTACGGCGACGTGTTCCATCAGAACGAAGTGGAGCAATCCACCTATAACTTCGAATACGCCGACGTGGATTTCCTCTTTACCTGCTTCGAGCAGTACGAGAAAGAGGCGCAGCACCTGCTGGCGCTGGAAAAACCGCTGCCGTTGCCCGCCTATGAACGCATTCTGAAAGCGGCACACAGCTTCAACCTGCTGGATGCGCGTAAGGCGATCTCGGTCACCGAGCGTCAGCGCTATATTCTGCGTATCCGCACCCTGACGAAAGCCGTGGCTGAAGCTTACTACGCCTCTCGCGAGGCACTGGGCTTCCCGATGTGCAATAACAAAAAGTAAGAGGCAGCCATGACTGAGAAAACCTTCCTGGTGGAGATCGGCACCGAAGAGCTGCCACCAAAAGCCCTGCGCAGCCTGGCTGAAGCCTTTGCCGCGCAGGTCACTGCGGAACTTGATGCCGCCAATCTGAACCACGGCGACGTCAGCTGGTTTGCCGCACCGCGCCGTCTGGCGCTGAAAGTGGCGAACCTGAGCGCCTCACAACCCGATCGGGAAGTGGAAAAGCGCGGCCCGGCGGTCAGCGCAGCGTTTGACGCCGACGGTAACGCCACCAAAGCCGCAGAAGGCTGGGCACGCGGTAACGGCATCACCGTTGATCAGGCTGAACGTCTGAGCACCGACAAAGGCGAGTGGCTGGTCTATCGCGCTCAGGTTAAGGGCGAAGCGGCTCAGGCTCTGCTGCCGGCGATGATCGCCACCGCGCTGAGCAAACTGCCGGTGCCAAAACTGATGCGCTGGGGCGACAGCGACGTGCAGTTCGTCCGTCCGGTTCACACCGTGACGCTGCTGCTGGGCGATGAGCTGATCCCCGCTACCATTCTGGGCGTGGACTCTGCGCGCACCATTCGCGGCCATCGCTTCATGGGCGAGCATGACATTACTCTCGACAACGCCGATCAGTATCCGGACGTGCTGGAGAAACGCGGCAAGGTGATCGCCGACTACCAGACCCGTAAAGCGATGATCAAGGCCGATGCCGAAGCCGCCGCCCGTCGTCTGGGCGGTAATGCCGATCTCAGTGATAGCCTGCTGGAAGAAGTGACCTCGCTGGTGGAGTGGCCAGTGGTGCTGACCGCCACCTTTGAAGAGAAATTCCTCAAGGTGCCGGCTGAAGCGCTGGTCTACACCATGAAAGGCGATCAGAAATATTTCCCGGTATATGACGATAACGGCAACCTGCTGCCGAACTTCATTTTCGTCACCAATATCGAATCCAGCGATCCGCGCCAGATTATCTCGGGTAACGAGAAAGTGGTGCGTCCGCGTCTGGCCGATGCGGAATTCTTTTTCAATACCGACCGCAAAAAACGTCTGGAAGATCATCTGCCGCGCCTGGAAACAGTGCTGTTCCAGAAAGAACTGGGCACGCTGCGTGACAAAACCAATCGCATCCAGGCGCTGGCCGGCTGGATTGCCGGTCAGATTGGCGCCGATGTCAACCATGCGACCCGCGCGGGCCTGCTGTCGAAGTGTGACCTGATGACCAATATGGTGTTCGAGTTCACCGACACGCAGGGCGTGATGGGGATGCACTATGCGCGTCACGATGGCGAAGCTGAAGATGTGGCCGTCGCGCTGAATGAGCAGTATCAGCCGCGCTTCGCCGGTGACGATTTGCCGTCCAGTCCGGTCGCCTGTGCGCTGGCGATCGCCGACAAAATGGATACGCTGGCCGGCATTTTTGGCATTGGTCAGCATCCAAAAGGCGACAAAGATCCGTTTGCTCTGCGTCGTGCCGCACTCGGTGTGTTGCGCATCATCGTCGAGAAGAATCTGCCGCTTGATCTGCAAACCCTGACTGAAGAAGCCGTGCGTCTGTATGGCAGCAAGCTGAGCAACGCCAGCGTAGTGGATGATGTGATCGACTTTATGCTGGGTCGCTTCCGCGCCTGGTATCAGGAAGAAGGCCACAGCATTGATACGCTGCAGGCGGTGCTGGCGCGTCGTCCGACCCGTCCGGCTGACTTTGATGCACGCATGAAAGCGGTATCGCACTTCCGTACGCTGAATGAAGCCGCTGCGCTGGCCGCCGCCAACAAGCGCGTCTCTAACATTCTGGCAAAATCGACCGAAACGCTGAATGACAGCGTGCAGGCATCACTGCTGAAAGAGAATGAAGAGATCCAGCTGGCGACGTTTGTCACTGCGCTGAGCAGCAAGCTGCAGCCGTACTTCGCGGAAGGACGCTATCAGGATGCGCTGATCGAACTGGCGCAGCTGCGTGAAGCCGTTGATAACTTCTTCGATAAAGTGATGGTTAACGCCGACGATCAGGCGGTGCGGGTTAACCGCCTGACGCTGCTGTCAAAACTGCGTGAGCTGTTCCTGCAGGTGGCGGATATCTCGCTGCTGCAGTAATGCTATTTGTTGTGCGGAAAAGGGACGAGCTATCGTCCCTTTTTTTATGGGATTTTTTGGCCTGATGTTTTCAACTCATACCTGAGTGTGACCGCTATAGCGGCCATTTTTTAGGGTGCAAATGAATACGCTAAAGTTCTCAAACTGCCACTGCCGGTCATCAAAAATCGGCTGTGTTGATGTGCCAACTGATAAATATTTCATATATATCAAATAGTTACTTGTTGATTTTTTCCTGGAATACCCTGAAATTTTTTCAAAATCCGGAGGTTAAGAAACCGCCCGAAAAATAGCCAACCCTCTTGTTTTTCCCCTTTCCTGATGGATAATTCGCCAAAATTTACATCCGGTTACAGTTAGTGAAATGGAATTTTCATGAAAAGAATTTGTTTATTGCTCTGGCATCCGCCAGTGCGTCTGCTCGCCATGGTGGCAGGCGCGTTGCTCTGCTCTGCTTTCCCGATGATGGCAGCGCTGCCAGCCGATAACCTCCGTGAAGAAGGCCAGGCGATTGAAACCTGGCAACAGTTGCGTCAGCAGATGCGTGAAAATAATCCTAAAAGGTGTTTAGATGAATGTCTCAAATATGGATATGCAGCAAAAACTTGAACTTTCTATCACTAAGGCTGCAAAAATTCTGCCTGGTGATGTCGGTCAACAGTTGTTGGTAATGCTGACCCCTCAGGCATTGGCCACAATGGCTGCAATAACTGGTTTATGGGCTGGTGCACACTTTTTTGGTATTGGTGAGTTAGCTGACCTCATTCTGATTGTGGCGGGTTGGGCTGCCGTAGGTGGTGTGGCTGTCGAGGCTTCAAAAAAACTCTACGAATTCGGTAAGACCACATACAAAGCCAGGACCGAAAGTGATCTTGATGATGCGGCTGCCTGTTTAGCGGCAGCCATTACCATGATTGGCGTAGATACTGTGATGGCGATTTTACTGAAAAAGAACCCTCGCGACGCCTTCAGGCATTCATACAGAAATATACGTATGCCTAAATACAGCGCATCAGTGGGCCGCGCAATGAATGGCCCCCGAAACACTTCTTCATCCTGGCGGTATCGCCCAAAAATCCGCTTTACTGATAAGCAAAATGCCGGGTTAGGTTCAACTAATTTATGGGGTGACATTACTATTGGCAGAGCCTACGACCGTACAGTAAAAACAGTGGAACAAGCGGCTGAGGATGTTCTGGCGGCCATATATCATGAGCGGGTACATTCCTCCATTGCGCCAAAGTTTTATCTGCTTCGAGAGCTTAGAGCCTTTATGCATATTAGCTCCTACAACAGGTCATATATTTTACGGTATCTGGAAGAAGCATTTGCCGAGATGGTTGGGCTAATGAGAGCGAAAGGAATGTCACCACGTTATGTTATTAATGGTTTCAAATTCCCGTTAACCAATAACTATGAGATTACCTTTACCGCACTTCGACATGAAGCAGCTGGCGTACTTCTTGGGCCGGTTGTTGTAGGCGGTGCTATGTACAATGTCTATTATGGAATTCAGCAATGATAAGCTTAGAAGACGCTAAGGACGCCGCTCGTGACTACGCATCCCGGCATAAAATGGGATGGAGTGAGAAATTTACTTTCATTCAAACGGCTTTTTATGATGGTGTTGAATGCTATATCGTTGAGACTTCTAGCGAAGATGTAGAAAACAAGTCATGGATGGAGATTGAGACCTCTACTCCCGTGAATATTTACGTCGATATGAAAACCGGAAAATGTTTTGGGCATCAGTTTGGTAATAGGGGTTTTAACAAGGGTATTTAATATCCTCAATCATTGACCAGCTAATACCGTGTGGCCTGGCCTTTGCCGTAGACGGCGTTGCCCGTCATGACGGCGACACAGAACTTGCGGCGGGCGGCCAGATTACGCAGTCCAGCCTCAACTCCCCATCTCAGCCAGGTCGACCGCTGTTACCGGCAGAGCTGGCGCTGACGGCGCTGCAACAGCTGGAGAAAGTCGCCACCACCCTGCCCGATAACGGCCTGTTCAGTCAGCAAACCGCAGCGGGCAGCCCATTCCTGGTGGTGACTGACGAGCGCTTTACCAGCCAGAGCAAATTTATCAGCAGCGACTATCTGCTTGAACGGGTGGGCTATGACCCGACACAGGTGCATAAACGCCTGGGCGACGGTTTTTATGAGCAGCGTCTGGTACGCGAGCAGGTCCTGAAACTGACCGGCAGGCCTTCCGTTAACGGCTGGGATGCGATGACGCAGTATCAGGAGCTAATGAACAACGGCTCTAAAGTGGCGCAGGATTTCCATCTGGTGCCGGGCTTGGCGTTGACGCCGCAGCAGATTGCGGCGCTGCAACAGGATATCGTCTGGCTGGTCAGCGAAACGGTTGATACGGAAGACGGCCCTCAGACGGTGTGGGTGCCGAAAGTTTATCTGGCACAGACCACGCTGCGCCTGACTGGCGCGGGCGCGGTGATTGGCGGCGGTAATCTGCAGCTCTCGGCAGACAGCGTGACCAATGCCGGTAACCTGTTTGCGGATAAGGCGCTGTCGGTCGACAGCGGTCAGTTCCTGCACCAGGGAGGCGACATCAAGGCGGGTAGCATTGATGTGAAAGCGGATACGCTGACGATCAGCACCGATCTGCAGAATGCCCTGCGTCAGGCGACGATGAGCGCTGATGATATCAGCCTCAGCGGCACTGATATCCGGCTACAGGGCGCGAAGCTGGATGCCACCGATAATCTCAGCCTGAGCGCGCGCAACAACCTTGCGATCGGTGCCGCGAAAAGCAGTCACAGCGGCAGCCTGAACGTGATCTCCGGGGCGATAGGTAACCGCACCAGCAGCGGCATGGAAGAAGCGGGCAGGCGCATGGCGCAGGTCAGCGGCGAGTGGCAGCAGGCGCAGGGCAGCGAGCTTAACGCCGGTGGCAATCTTCTGCTCTCGGCCGGGCGTGACCTGACGCTGACCGGTAGCCAGGCCAGCGCCTCCGGCTCTGCCCGGGTTCAGGCTGGCGGCGACATTCACATCGGCGCTGAAACCACCACCAATACCACCCATCTTGAAGCTGGCAGCCGGACTTCATCGGTCAGCAACAGCCGTCAGGAAGATCGCCTGGTGCTCAGCACCCTGAGCGGTGACCAGGGTGTGACGCTGGTGGCGGGTAATAACCTGCTGGCCGAGGGCGCGCAGGTTGACAGTGCCGAGGGCCGCATTGGCGTCAGCGCGCAGAACGTTACCATTAAGGACGCGCGTACCCGCACGCAGGACCTGGACAGCGAGAACAGGCGGCTGGGTAATACCCGCAGTCATCGTGACGAGGAGACGATTCGCGAGGGCAGCATGGGAAGCACCTTCGGCGGAGAACAGGGCGTAACGGTCATCGGGCGTGAGGGTGACGTGACGGTCACCGGCAGCACGCTGCACAGCGGACAGGGTGCTGTTGCGCTGCAGGCGAAAAAGGATGTCATCCTCAACCACACGACAGACAGCGAGCACCGCGTCTCAGAAGAAAAAAGTCGCGGCCGGAAAACTAAGGGTGAACGCTCAGAGGAAATGCTGAGTGAGAACGTGGTGGGGAGCACGCTCAGTGGACGTGATGGCGTCACGGTGGTAGCGCAGGACGGCAACATCACCGCCACGGCCAGCACTCTGCACAGTGAGCTGGGGGCCGTTGCACTGCAGGCGAAACAGGATGTGACCCTCAATACCGCCACCGAACGGGCGTTGGACTTTAGTGAAGAACGTTCTGAGAGAAAAGGCTTCCTGAAAAAGAGCAGCAGCCACACTATTACGCAGGACGGCAGCACGCGCGAGAACGGCAGCCTGCTGAGCGGCGAAAGCGTCACGGTCATCGCCGGACGCGACCTGACGGTGACCGGCTCGGCGGTGGCTGCCGACCAGGACGTCAGTCTGCGGGCCGGGCGCGACGTGGAGATCGGCGCGGCAACCGAGACCGACAGCCACTACCAGCTGAAAGAAAAGAAAAAAAGCGGGCTGATGAGCAGCGGCGGCATCGGCTTCACCGTCGGCAAGCAGTCCACGCGGCACGAAATTGATGAGAAAGGCACCACCCAGAGCCAGAGCGTCAGCACCATCGGCAGTAGCCAGGGCAGCGTGGACATCACGGCGGGCAACCGGCTGCACGTCGGCGGCGCAGACCTGGTGGCGGGTAAAGACATGAACCTGACGGGCGACAGCGTAACTATCGACCCGGGCTTTGATTCACGCAGCCGTAAGGAAACCTTCGAGCAGAAACAGAGCGGTCTGAGCATCGCCCTGTCAGGCACGGCAGGCAGCGCGCTCAACACGGCGGTGAGCAGCGCGCAGCAGGCCAGGAAGTCGGGTGACGGGCGGGTCAGCGCGCTGCAGAACACCCAGGCGGCGCTGAACGGGGTGCAGGCGGCGCAGGCGGCTCAGATGGACGGGCTGAACACTGCCGCCGCGGACGCGCACAATGCAGCCGGCGACCTGAAGCCCGGGCAGGACGGCTATCAGGCGGGATCGACCAACACCATCGGCGTCAGCGCCTCGTACGGCAGCCAGTCGTCGAAAAGCGAAGCGCGTACTGAGAGCAGTCAGTCGCAGGGCAGTACGCTGACGGCGGGCCGGAATCTGACCGTCACGGCAACCGGCAAAAACGGTACGGCGCAGAGCGGCAACATCAGCATCGCCGGCAGCCAGCTGAAGGCGGGCGGCGACCTGAGCCTGGATGCGTCACGGGACATCCTGCTGCAGTCGGCGCAGAACACGCAGAGCACCGATGGGAAAAACAGCAGCAAGGGCGGCAGCGTCGGTGTCGGCATCGGCGTGGGGTCAGGCGGCTACGGCATCAGCGTGTCGGCGAGCGTCAGCGCGGCGAAGGGCAGCGAAAAAGGCAACGGGCTGACGCACAGCGAGACCACGCTGGACGCGGGCAACCGGCTCAGCCTGACCAGCGGGCGCGACATCACGCTTCTGGGCGCGCAGGCCAGCGGTGAGAGCGTGAAGGTGGACGCGGGCCGCAACCTGACGCTGACCTCAGAGCAGGACAGCGACCGCTACGACAGCAGACAGCAGAGCGCCAGCGCGGGCGGCAGCTTCACCTTCGGCTCAATGACCGGGTCGGCGAACGTGAACGTGAGCCGGGATAAGATGCACAGTACCTGGCAGAGCGTGGCGGAGCAGACGGGGATTTTTGCCGGGAAGGGCGGCTTTGACGTGACGGTGGGTGAGCATACGCAGCTGAACGGCGCGGTTATCAGCTCAACGGCCTCCGCCGATAAGAACCGGCTCGACACCGGCACGCTGGGCTTCGGCAATATTGAGAACCACGCGGAATATGAGGTGGAGCACCAGAGCGCCGGGATAAGCACGGGCGGCAGCGTGGGCGGTCAGTTCGCCGGGAACATGGCGAACGGGATGCTGGCGGGGCTGAACGACAGCGGCAGCGCAGACTCTGTGACGAAGGCGGCGGTGAGCGAAGGCACCATCGTTATCCGCGATAAGGAGAAACAGGCGCAGGACGTTGCCGGTTTAAGCCGCGACGTGGAAAATGCGAATCCGGGTCTGGACGTTATCTTTGACAAGGAGAAGGAGCAGAACCGGCTGAAGGCGGCGCAGCTGATAGGTGAAATCGGCAGCCAGGCGGGCGATATTGCGCGGACGCAGGGTGAGATCATCGCAACCCGGGAGGCGAACGAGAAGATGTCCGGCGCCACGCAGACCGACCGCGACAGGGCGCTGGCTGAGCTTAAATTGAAGGATCCGACGAAGCAGTACAGCGCAAGCGACGTCAGTAAACAGGTTTACAGCAACTTCTACAGGCAGGCGTTCGCGGAGAGCGGGTTCGGCACCGGCGGTAAGGTGCAGCAGGCCATCAGTGCGGTAACGGCGGCGGTGCAGGGCCTGTCGGGCGGGAACGTGGCGCAGGCGTTGAGCGGCGCGGCAAGTCCGTATCTTGCTGAGCAGATACATAAGCTGACGGAAGGCAACCCGGAAGCGCAGGCGATGGCCCACGCGGTTGTCGGGGCGGTAGCGTCTTACGCATCCGGGAACAATGCGCTGGCGGGAGCAGCCGGCGGCGTCAGCGGCGAACTGATGGCCGGGCTGGTGATGAAGCAGTTGTATCCGGGTAAAACGGTCGGCGATCTGTCGGAAACGGAGAAGCAGACGATGAGTGCGCTGGGAACGCTGGCGGCGGGTCTGGCTGGCGGCGTTGCCGGAGACAGCACGGCGGACGCGGTGGCGGGTGCGCAGGCAGGTAAAAACGCGGTTGAGAATAATTTTCTTGGTGACACATCTTCGGACAAGCTCAAAATAGCTGTTGAAAAAATTAAGAATGGTGATAAGTCACTGGCTGCAGCTAATGAGCTTATTCAGTTGGAAAATGCCGACAAACGCAGCGATGACCTGATGTTAAAATTCACCAAAGACCCGTCACAGATGACCAGCACAGAGCGTGCTGAGCTGTCCGGTTACCTTCGAGTTTATGCCTCGGAGATGGAGAAGAATTACGGTTCCGCCGTCTCGCTGGAACTTGTTAAAGGATTGCTGTCAGGGCAGGACTACATTAAACGCGCTCCTGACTCTGAAGCGATGTTAAAAGCGCAGACGATAATGAATACCTGGGGTTATCACAAATCAAATGCCAGCATAGGAGATTTACCACTGACATTTAGTGGTTCGATACTGGGCAGCACAATTAAAGAAACTATTGCAATCAATGCAGCCATAGGAACCACCGTTAATTCAATGTCTCAGCGTGGTGGGAAAGATCTGTTCAGTTATGTGGATGCGATTATGGCGGGAGTCACAGCAGCTGCGACAACAGGAAAAGGTATCGGAATATCGGCTGTAATAAATATGGGCGGTGCAGCCATTGGTAGTGGGATTAAGGGAGAAAACCCAGTAAATTCGGTAATTGGTGCAGGAATAGGCTCTGTCGCAGGGAGTAAATCGGATAAGTACATTACTGGCGGATTATCTACAGCAGCCAAAGAAGGTACTGCTGAAGTAATTGGTGCTATTGGTGGCTCAGCAGCAAGTGAAATAGTCGGTGGCATTACAAAAGATACTCTTGATAAAGTGGAACAAAAAAATGAAGAAAAATAAAATATGCAAACTCGTAACGCTCGCTTATCGCTGTTCTTTTGTTTTTTTTTGTATTTGCTTCGTAGCGAACTTTATTGGTTCAATGCTGATTTATTTCAAAGTTGGTTCCTTTTTGTTTGACTGGAAGGAAATTATCTTCATTTCCGTAAAAAAAGGTTTAGTTATTGGCTTAACTCTTGGAGTTGGTCTCTGGATAAAAGCCAGAGTACAAGAGCATAAGGACAAAAAAGGGTTACCTAAATAACTAAAGATCCCGGCCACCGAGCCGGGATCTTTTTGCCTGTCACTTAACAGGCTGGATCACCAGTTGCCCCCGCTCCACGGCCACGGTGACCGGCGTATCGGTCCCAAACCCTGCCTCCTCCAGCCAGTTGCCTTTGAGATGCAGGCTGGGCGTGCGGCTGTAGTACGTGGTCATACCGGTCGAACGTTTTTCGTGACGGATGCTGGTATATCCCACCTTCAGCTGCCGTAACGCTTTGGAAACACACACTTCTGGCTTACTATCATGCTCAGCCATATCAACTACTCCTGTTAGTTGCTTGTGGTCAGCGGCTGAAACGGGCGCCAACCCGTTTCAGCCGCGCTAAAAAATCTCTCGTTACCTTCTCCTTTTCCTGTTTAATCCTGTTCAAATATACACCTCCTTCAATGTAAACTCGCTGAAGGTTATTTAATAAACAGCGAGGAATTTCTGAAAAACGGATTATTTTTCCGGTCGATAATAATTATCTCCGAGAGTATTCATTCTGGCGATATCTTCGGAAGTAATATGTGGAAATAATCGTTTAAAGTGGAGTGTTCTATTTAATTTTCTCTATGATTAAATTAGTTATCTCAATTAACAGTTAGGTTTTATAGGTGAAGTTATTATATTTGTTAACCTAAGTTGTCATATCATAACGCATGATGCAGCAAGGTTAATGGGGTCAAAAGTGGTTGGGTGTTTTTAGCAAAAATCCAATCAGGCATGTTAAATGAATGATAATCTTTCAGGGCGATTAAATGTTCTTATATAGTGCGCGTTTCAGGGTGTTGTATAATTGCTCCCTTATTAAAAGATTGATATAAATAAACGACTGTTGGCTTGTGATATTTTGTATCAAATAAATCATCTGCTCAGGAAGCAGCAAGGGTGCAATGAATAAGGATGTAAGAATCACAGTGTCACAGGGGTCATTCAAAAAAATACGCGAATGGAATCGAAGAAGGAACTACTTTCTCAAAGAGGTGAAACTCGAGGCGAAAATCTCTATTGCAAAGCTTCTCTGGGATAAACGAAATAAAGTGTGCTTTGAACCTGATTCCGTGAAAAGAATACTGCTTGTTCGCAATGAAGGTAAAGTAGGGGATATCATTGTTTCGACTCCACTCATCCGGTCTCTTCACCAGGCTGGCTATATAGTTGATTTACTGGTAACAGAAGCCTGTTACGGTGTGATGCAATACAGCCCTTTTATCAGACATATTTATAAGGCAGCAGATTGCAGTTACAAAAATTATCTGAAGTCTTTAAATCACACCGTTTCAAAGTCAACCATGAGCTTGCTAAATAAAAATAAATACGATCTGATTATCGATCCTTGTTTATCTGAAACGCCAGTGCATCGGCTGAAGCTTTTTCGGGATATCAATGCCAGATTCGTTATTGGGCTAAATAAGAAATCTGACATCAGGCATTATACCGTTTCAGTTTCCTACAAAAATGAAAAGCAGCATGTTACAGAGTTACTTTCTTTGATCAGTAAGTGTATTGGCATTGAAGCGACAGGCAATGTCACTTATAGCCTGCATTTTCCTGATGTTGTGCTTGATGAGGTGAGGCACTTTCTTAGTCCCTGGAAAAAAATTATTATTAATGCGTTTGCAGGCACGCCGGAAAGGAACTTCTCGCAACAGCAATTGCTGAAGATTATTAAAATGATTAATGATAACAACAGAGAGGTAAAAGTCATCATTCTCGACCATCGCAACGAAATGGTGGTGCCGCTTCCTGATAATGTTGTGAAAAATCCCTTTTATACATTGCATCATGTGATGGCATTGGTTAAAGAGTCAGACGCAGTTATAACGCCAGATACATCAATTGTACATATCGCTGCTGCGTGGAAGAAACCCCTTATCGCTGTTTATAAAAATTCACCTAATAATAATATGTGGGCACCAGGCTATGAAAAAGCAAGCCACATAATTGTTCATGATGATAAAACATCTGATGTTGAGAATATCCCTGAACGTATTCTTAACGAGCTAATCCGCAGGAATTTATTGGGCAAGCGTGAGGTGAACATTCAGGAATCTGTATCAGTGATCGTGTTGAGGGAACCAGTCAGTGCGCAGAGTTATCTTGCTCACGACCTGTGTATCGCCTCTTCTGACCAGCACTACTGCGGACTGGTTAATAAAGCGTAATCCTGCCAGACACCATTGTCCCTCTTAATGAAGTCTGGCTCAGATCACCATTACGTCGCAGGCGGCGTTGTCCGCGCAAAACTCTCACGCTGAAACAGCGTTTCCGCCAGTTTCACCAGTGCCGGCCGCTCCACGCACCAGTTTGGTACCACCCGCCGGAAATTGAGGTAACCGATCATGCAGCCGGTGGCGATATCGGCCAGGTTGAGCTGGCCGTTATTGAGCCATTTGCCCTCGGCGGCAAGGGTCTCCAGCATATCGAGGCTGCGCTGGATTTTTTCCCGGTTACGCAGCAACACCTCTTCTGACTGCTGATTGCCTGGCCGCATCTGCTCACGCACAATTACCAGCGCGGCGTCGCTGACGCCATCCGCCAGTTTCTCCAGCTGGCGGATGTGCAGCGACTGATGAGGATCGGCAGGCAGCAGGGCGGGCGCATCGCCGCGCAGCTCCAGAAACTCTGCAATGATGCTGGAATCGAACCAGATCTGCTGATCGTCAGCCACCAGCGCCGGGACTTTTCCCAGCGGATTGTAGTGCGGAACGTGACTGTCATCGCTGTAGGGCGATGCGTTAACGAACTCAAAGATAATGCCTTTTTCCAGCATGATGACCGAAATCTTACGCACAAACGGGCTGGTATAGCTGCCAATCAGTTTCATCGGGTTTCTCCAGGTTAGCTACGATTCGCCAGGAAACATAAACGGGTTAAGGCTGCTGCGGGCAAAGCCTTCCTGCTCCATCCGGGCATCCAGCACCAGCGACGCCAGATCGTCGGCGACCGGTTCGATAGCCGGGTTCTTTTCCTGATACAGCATCTTCAGATAGGTGCCGCAGTCGCCGCAACTCTCCGCTTTCACCGCCGCGTGCTCACTGTCGAGCGACCAGTAGTGCAGATCGCGGGTCTGTTCGCACTGGGTACATTTACTGCGCACCACGTACCACTCGCTCTCGCACAGGTTGCAATGCAGATAACGTGCGCCATCATGGCTACCCATATGTACCACACTGGCGACCGGCATACTGGCGCAGACCGGACAAAACTGACGCTGGTCGCCCATTTCGGCGCGCGCTTTGCCCGGGATCATCGCGGCCATCTGCGCCCAGTAAAGGGCCAGCGCCGCCCAGATAAACGGTGCCTTGTCGCTGCTGACCTGTGCATATTCGCCGGCGAACAGCGCGCTGGCCAGCGTCTCCAGCTCGGTCGCCGAGGCTTTCTCCAGGTTTTCCAGCACTGCCAGCGCCTGGCCACTCATTTCTGGCTTCAGCTCAGCGATCAGTGAGTGCAGCAATCGGTGCCAGTGGGTATCGCGCGGCAGCGTATGGATATTCAGCGGCGGCTTGCCTTCACTGGCACTCTGGACCAGCCGCGCCTGCAGATCCATATGCAGCGGATGGTCATACAGTACAATTTCCTGCGCTTCGGCAATCACTGCGGCAAAACGCAGATAGTCACCCAGTGGATTTTTAGCCGCCAGGTCGCGCAGTCGCGCAGCACGGCGGCTGTACAGGTTTTTCAGCCGTGGAAAAAGTAACGGCGGAATCATCTCCGCCGTCGTTTTTTCGCTCTTCTCCAGCTGATCTTGCGGGATAATGCGAATACTCATCAGGGGCGTTTTTCCTGTTTAAGAGGCTGATTACGCTGCTCACGGTACCAGCGCGGATGATGCTGTCTGGCCCAGTCGGAACTGACCCAACCCTCTACCATCGCCGTCAGGGTGCCTTTGATCCACAGCGCGGCATAAACATGCACCATGATCATCAGGATCAGCGCCGTGGCGGAAACCGAATGCACCACCAGTGCCAGTCTAATCAGCGGAATAGTGAATGCACCGGCGAAGTAAGGTCGCCAGATCACAATGCCACTGACCAGCAGCAGTACTAAGCAGATGATAGCAGCCCAGAACACACACTTCTGACCAAAGTTATATTTACCGGTATCACCGACCTCTTCATTCAGGGCAATACGGTGAATATTTCTGGCCCAGTAGAGATCGTCGCGATTGACCAGATTATGCCGCCAGTAGCGCAAAAACATCAGCATAAAGGCGGCAAACATCACCACCCCCACAAACGGATGCAGAATACGCGCCAGCTGTGGCGTGCCCAATATCAGCATCAGCCAGTTGAAGGAGGGAAAGAAAAAGCCTAACCCGCTCAGCGAAGCCAGCACAAAGCATAAGGCGACAATCCAGTGATTAATGCGTTCTGCCGGGCGATAACGCACCAGGCGATCGGAAGTTTTCATAATTTGCGCTCCTCCGCGCGATCGTCGTCGTCATCATTGTGGTGTTCGGCGACCCGGTTCGGGCCCACGCCGACATAGTGGAACAGCGAGGCGGCGAAGGTGGCGGCAAAACCGACGGCGGCCACCGGTTTCCAGATACCTTTCCAGAAGGTAACGGTCGGGCTGATATGCGGATCGGCCGGTAAACCGTGATAGCGCTGCGGCTGACTGGCGTCATGCAGGACATACATCACATGGGTGCCGCCAACGCCTGCCGGGTTATACACCCCGGCCTGGGCGTAACCGCGCGCCTTAAGTTCAGCAACGCGTTCGGCGGCCAGCGTCAGCATGTCGCTTTTGCTGCCGAAATGAATGGCACCGGTCGGGCAGGTTTTAACGCACGCCGGCTCCTGGCCGACGCTGACGCGATCCACGCACAGGGTGCATTTGTAGACGCGGTTATCCTCTTTATTCAGTCGGGGCACGTTGAACGGGCAACCGGCGATACAGTAGCCGCAGCCAATACACTGCTCTGACTGGAAATCGACGATGCCGTTGGCGTACTGAATAATGGCCCCCGCCGATGGACAGGCTTTCAGGCAGCCGGGATCGGCGCAGTGCATGCAGCCATCTTTGCGAATCAGCCACGCCAGCTTGCCGTTCTCTTCCACTTCGGAGAAGCGCATCACCGTCCAGGCTTTGGCGCTTAAGTCGGTGGGGTTGTCATAAATCCCCACGTTATGCCCGACCTCGGCGCGGATGTCGTTCCACTCTGAGCAGGCCACCTGACAGCCTTTACAGCCGATGCAGGTGGTGACGTCGATTAATTTTGCGACCTGGCGCTGATGATCGCGCGCCTGCGGTGGCGGGGTGAGTCCGTTGGTCGCTGAGCGACGAATAATATCTTGTGATTGGTAAGCCATCGTCATCCACCGTTACGCTTTTTCCACGTTCACTAAAAATCCCTTGTATTCCGGGGTCTGTGAGTTGGCATCGCCAACTGAAGGGGTCAGCGTATTGGCGAGAAAGCCTTTGCGCGTCGTGCCTTCGAAGCCCCAGTGACAGGGAATGCCCACGGTATCGACCGGCTTGCCGTCGATCATCAGACGTGGCAGACGGCGCGTCACCACCGCTTTGGCTTTGATATAGCCGCGACGTGACGTCACCCTGACGCTGTCCCCGGCGCGTATTCCTTTCTCTGCGGCCAGTTCGGAGCCGATCTCGACAAACTGCTCCGGCTGCGCAATGGCGTTCAGCAGGGCGTGTTTGGTCCAGTGGCGGAACAGTTCAGTAATCGAGTAGGTGGTCGCCACGCAGGGATAGTCAGCGGCCTCGCCCAGACTGGCCGCATCGTTGCGGAACAACCGCACCACCGGACTGTGACGCTGCTGCGGATGCAGCGGATTGTCAGCCAGCGGGCTTTCCATCGGCTCGTAGTGTTCCGGGAACGGGCCATCAGCCAGTTTGTCGAGCGCAAACAGATGACCGAGACCATCGGGCTGCATGATAAACGGCCCGGCCTGCTGCTGCGGCGGCAGGGTCAGCGGATAGTCCGGTACATCAATGCCGTGCCAGCGTGCGCCATCCCACTCGATCAGGCGGCGCTGCGGGTCCCAGGCTTTGCCATCGGCATCAGCAGAGGCGCGGTTGTAGAGGATGCGCCGGTTAGCGGGCCAGGCCCAGGCCCAGCCGGAGATGGCTCCCAGGCCGGAAGGATCGGCGTTATCGCGCCGCGCCATCTGATTGCCCTGTGAAGTCCAGCTGCCCGCGTAGATCCAACAGGCACTGGCGGTGGTGCCATCATTACGCAGCTCCGAAAAGCCGTTAAGCTGCTGGCCTTTTTTCAGCAGCAGCGTGCCGCTGTCATCATAAATGTCAGCCAGCGCCCGGCCATTACTCTCCTGCGCCACCTCTTCCGGCGACGGGTTAGCGGGATCGTGGTAATCCCAGCGCATCGCCATCAGCGGCTCTGGGGCGGTGCCGCCTTCCTGGCGATAAAGATCGCGCAGACGCAAAAACAGATTGCCGAGAATTTTGCCGTCGTGCAGTGCTTCAGCCGGCGGCTCGGCGGCGGCCCAGTGCCACTGCAGCCAGCGCGAGGAGTTCGCTACCGAACCTGCTTCCTCAGCGAAACAGGAGGAGGGCAGACGGAACACCTCGGTCTGGATATTGGCCGGATCGACGTTATTAAACTCATCATGATGCTGCCAGAAGCTGGCGGTTTCGGTACTGAGCGGGTCGATCACCACCATATATTTCAGACGCGACAGGGCGCGACAGGCTTTATTTTTATCCGGGAAGGCGGCCAGCAGGTTGAAGCCCTGAATCAGGCAGCCGTTCAGTTCGCCCTGCTCCATCATCTCCGCCTGCGCCATGCAGTCGTAGCTTTTGTCCCACTTCGGCAGCCAGTGGTAACCCCATTGATTCTCCGCGGTGGCGTTATCGCCATAAAAACTCTTCATCATGCTGACGAAAAATTTGTCACTGTTCTGCCAGTAATTAACCTGGCCCGGCAGCGGGGCCGCAGGCGTCGCCTGCTGCAGATAGCTCGCCAGGGTGGGCATTTTCTCTGACGGCAGCGGCAGATAGCCCGGCAGGCTTTGTGCCAGCAGGCCAAGATCGGTAAAGCCCTGCACGTTGGAGTGGCCGCGCAGCGCATTGATGCCGCCACCGGGCATACCAATATTGCCGAGCAGCAGCTGGATCATGGCGGCGGTGCGGATAATCTGCGAACCGTTGGTGTGATGGGTCCAGCCGAGCGCATACAGGATGGTGGTGGTGCGATCGGGCACGCAGGTGGCGGCCAGTTGCTGGCATATGCTGAGGAAGCTCTCCTGCGGTGTGCCGCACAGGCGCGCCACCATTTCCGGCGTGTAACGGCTGGCGTGCTCCCTGAGCAGGTTGAGCACGCAGCGCGGATGGCTGAAGCTCTCATCGCGTTGCGCATGGCCGTTTTCATCGAGCGCATAGCGCCAGCTCTGACGATCGTAGTGGCGCGATGCGGCATCGTAGCCGCTGAACAGGCCGTCGCTGAAGCGGTAGCCCTCATCAACAATCAGCGCGGCATTGGTGAAGGCGCGTACATACTGATGCTGAATGTGGTCATGTTGCAGCAGATAGTTAATCACCCCCATCAGGAACACCACGTCGCTGCCGGCGCGTAGCGGGGCGTAGAGATCGGCGACCGCGGCAGAGCGGTTAAAACGTGGGTCGACCACAATCACCTGAGCCTGGTTGTGAATTTTGGCTTCAATCACCCATTTAAACCCGACCGGATGCGCCTCGGCCGGATTGCCGCCCATGATCAGCACCACATTGGCGTTTTTGATGTCGTTCCAGTGATTGGTCATTGCGCCGCGCCCAAAGCTCGGAGCCAGTGCGGCAACGGTGGGGCCGTGACAGAGCCGCGCCTGATTCTCCAGCGCCACGATGCCGAGCGCACGCGCAAATTTTTGGTCGAGCAGGCCGGTCTCGTTGCTGGCGGCGGATGAACAGAGCATCGCGGTGGTTGGCCAGCGGTTAACCGTGAGTCCGTCGGCGTTGCTGGTCTGGAAATGGGCGTCGCGATCCTGCTTCATCAGCCGGGCGATGCGCTCAAACGCCTCCTGCCAGCTGATGCGCTGCCATTTATCGCTGCCTGGCGCGCGGTATTCCGGGTATTTCAGCCGCTGCTCACTGTGGATAAAGTCGAGCACGCCGGCCCCTTTTGGACAGAGTGAGCCGCGACTGACCGGATGATCGGGATCGCCTTCGATATGGTAAATCGAGGCGCTGGCATTTTTCGCACCGTCACCCAGGCTGTAGATCAGCATGCCGCAGCCGACCGAGCAGTAGGTGCAGTTATTGCGCGTTTCTCTGGCGCGGATCAGCTTATATTCTCTGACGCTGGCGAGGGCGTTTACCGGGGCAAACCCTAATAGTGCTGCGCTGGTGCCAGCCAGACCGCCGGCACAGATTTTGAAAAAACTCCGTCTGCTTACTTGCATTGATTATTCTTCTTTATTAACTCCATTGCGAATCAATGCAAAATAGCAGCCCTCCCTGTATGTAAATTGACCCGGGTCAACAGGTTAGTCATTAGTAATCCATTTTTTACACAGTGTTAAAATTTCGCTGAAAAAAAAGTCCCGTTACTCCCTCTTTATGAGTAGGGGCAACAACGATCGCGGCCGGAGGCTGGCCGCGTTTAAAGCATGAGGAAGAATCATTCTCATTCTGCCGCCAGCGGGCGCGGCGGGCGCAATCTGCGTCAGCAGAATCGCATCAATTGCCCCGTGGTTTATTTGCGCTGTCCCATGCCAGAGGGCAAAATTAGCTGCTGCCGGGCTGTTTTTGAACGACAGCGCGGTCAGTCCTCTTTCATTATTTGTTAACAACAGGTCGTACTCTTTGAACGTTATTCCGCACGCTTCCGACGAAGATTTAACAATTCAGCCCGGCATCAGCGAGGCCCAGGTGTGGCAGCGCGCAGATCTTGCGGTGGCGCAGCCTGACTGGCTGGCGGAAGAGGTCCCGGTGGCGCTGGTCTATAACGGCATTTCTCACGTGGTGATGATGACGACGCCAAAAGATCTGGAGGCGTTTGCGCTGGGTTTCTCGCTGTCGGAGGGGATTATCGACGCGCCGGAAGATATTTTCGGGATGGATGTGGTGCCGGGTTGTAACGGTATTGAAGTGCAGATTGAACTCTCCAGCCGCCGCTTTATGGCGCTGAAAGCGCAGCGTCGTGCGATGGCCGGTCGCACCGGCTGCGGCGTCTGTGGCGTTGAACAGTTGGATCAGATCGGCAAACCGCTGTCGCCCTTACCGTTTACCCAGACCTTTGCTCTCGCACAGCTGGATCGGGCGTTGGGCCAGCTGAAAGATTACCAGCCGGTCGGGCAGAAAACCGGTTGTACCCACGCCGCTGCATGGATCCAGCCGGATGGCCAGCTGGCGGGCGGCTGTGAAGATGTCGGCCGTCATGTGGCGCTGGATAAGCTGCTGGGCTACCGCAGCCAGGCAGACTGGGGCGATGGCGCGGTACTGGTATCCAGTCGCGCCAGCTATGAAATGGTGCAGAAATCGGCGATGTGCGGCGTCGAGATTCTGTTTGCGGTTTCGGCGGCGACGCGGCTGGCGGTTGAGGTTGCTGAGCGATGCAACCTGACGCTGGTCGGCTTCAGCAAGCCGGGACGCGCGACCGTTTACAGCCATCCGCAGCGCCTGATTTAAACCACTATTACCTGCGGCAGCGCCTGCTGTAAGGCGGCCAGCGCAGAAGAAATCTCACCGCCGCCATCGGTAATCAGCGTGGTAATCACCTGCGGCGCAGCGTACACCGTGCGGCTGACCACGCCCAGCTTGCTGTGGTCTGCCAGTAAAACGGTGGTGGCGGACTGCTGCACCATCGCCCGGGCAATCGCCGCTTCGTGCGGATGAAAACTGGTGGCACCGCGACTGGCGTCAATGCCGACCGGCGACAGCAGCGCAACATCGGCGCGATAACGGACGATCTCTCCGACGGTAATTTCGCCGCGCGTCTGCTGCGCGCCGGCTGACAGTGTTCCGCCCAGTAAAATAATCTCGTTACCCAGCACGTCATGCTCCTCGCCGGCGCTGAGTGCCAGCGCAGCCTGCAGACTGTTGGTGAGGATGGTCAGACCGGAGAGTGCGCGCAGCTCCCCGGCTAACAGGGTGGTGGTGCTGCCTGCATCAATAAACAGCGTCTGTCCCGGCTGCAATAACTGCGCGGCTGCCCGGGCGATGGCGCGTTTTTCTCTGGCCTGTGCGGCACGGCGTACCGTCAGCGGCGGCTCCGGCGGCGTCTCAATGGCTACCAGACCACCGTGGACACGGCGTGCCTGCCCCAGTGCTTCCAGCTCAATAATGTCGCGGCGCGCGGTTTCGCGTGACACCCCCAGTTCCCTGATGATGCGATCGGTGCTGACCTGATTTAAGGTGGTCAGCAGGGCACGAATGCGCTGAAGACGCGTTTCCTGCAGCATGGTCGGTTCCTTATAGGCGCAGTGCGAAAGTCGGCTGAATCAGTGACTAAGCTTACCTGAGCGCCCGGATGCCGTCATGTGTATTTGGTTGTATTTGTGTATTTGGTTGCATTTTTAGCGCAGGCAGGCATGATGGGCTATCAGCCTCAACCACTTCACCTCGCAACGGGAGTTATCATGGCCACGCGTTCCACTATTATGGATACCAACAGTTTTCGGGCCGAACATGCGGATGCGCTGGATAGCGACACCCGTAAAATGACCGAAAAACGCAGCAAAGTGCTCGGCGAATCCTATCGCCTGTTCTATCGCAAGCCGGTGCATCTGGTGCGTGGTGAGGGGCAATATCTGTGGGACGCGGCCGGCGACAAGTATCTTGACGTCTATAACAACGTGGCGAGCATCGGCCATTGCCATCCGGCGGTGATTGAGGCGGTGACGCAGCAGATGAAAATGCTGAACACCCACACCCGTTATCTGCATGAAAATATCCTCGATTACAGCGAAGCGTTGCTGGCCACCACGCCCGCGGCGATCGATCGCGCCATGTACATGTGTACCGGCTCTGAGGCTAACGATCTGGCGATTCGCGTGGCGCGCGCCTTTAGCGGCGGCAGCGGCATTATCGTCAGTAAAGAGGCGTATCACGGCACCAGTGAGCTGACCTCCGGTGCTTCGCCGGCGCTCGGCAGTGGACAGCCGCTGGCGGCGACCACCCGGCTGGTGATGCCGCCTGATGCGTATCGGGTTGATGCGCCCGATCTGGGCGAATGGTTTGCCGATCAGATTCAGCAGCAGATTGATGATATGGCTGCGCACGGCATTAAATTTGCCGGTTTTCTGGCGGATTCCATTTTCTCCTCCGACGGGGTGCTGCCGGATCCGCGCGGCTTCCTGAAACGCGCCGTGGACGTGGTGCATGCCAATGGCGGCATTTTCATCGCCGATGAAGTGCAGCCTGGCTTTGGCCGCACCGGTGATGCCTTCTGGGGCTTTGGTCGTCACGATGTAGTGCCGGATATCATTACCACCGGTAAACCGATGGGCAATGGCATTCCGGTATCGGGCCTGCTGGCCAAAAGTGAGGTGCTGGCAGCCTTCAGCGACTCGATTCCTTACTTCAATACTTTTGGCGGTAATCCGGTGGCAATGGCGGCGGCGCAGGCGGTGCTGAACGTGATCACCGAAGAGGGCTTGCAGGAGCATAGCCGCGTAGTCGGGGCGAAACTGCTGGCCGAACTGCGCAGCCTGATGGATCGCTACGACTGCATCGGTGATGTGCGCGGTGCCGGGCTGTTTATTGGCTTTGAGCTGGTCACCGATCGTGACAGCAAAACGCCTGACAAAGCGCTGGCGCTGGACCTGATTGAGAAACTGCGTGAGCATCGGGTGCTGACATCGGTCGCTGGCCCGTATGGGAATGTGCTGAAACTGCGTCCGCCATTGGCGTTCCAGCAGGGCGACATCGACTGGCTGGTCGGCGCGCTCGACAGCGCGCTGCGCGAACTGGGTCGCTGAGTCCAGGCCAGCAGAGCGGCGCTGAGGCTGCCGCCACGTCGCGCAGAAGCAAGGCCAAAGCCGTCTGAAAAGCATCACATCAGGCGGCAGTCTGTAAAAACAACGGGTTGCTTTTGCCGGATTGCTCAAATCCTTATGGTTAATAGGGCATTGATTACCCTTTTACGCTACATGAATTTAACTATAATGATTCGACTGCTTACGCGGCACGTCCCGAATTCGTCGTGCTGCTCAAATACTAAATGGAGAGGAAGAACATGAGTTATTCACTGCCATCCCTGCCTTACGCATACGACGCACTGGAACCGCATTTCGACAAGCAGACGATGGAAATCCATCACACTAAACATCACCAGACCTATGTCAACAACGCGAACGCGGCGCTGGAAGGCACTGAATTTGCCAATCTGCCGGTCGACGAGCTGATCACCAAACTGGATCAGCTGCCAGCAGATAAAAAAGGCCCACTGCGCAACAACGCTGGCGGTCACGCTAACCACAGCCTGTTCTGGAAAGGCCTGAAAATTGGTACCACCCTGCAGGGCGACCTGAAAGCCGCTATCGAAAAAGATTTCGGCAGCGTGGAAAAATTCCAGGAAGAGTTTGAGAAAGCCGCAGCGACCCGTTTCGGTTCTGGCTGGGCGTGGCTGGTTAAAAAAGGCGACAAACTGGCGGTCGTTTCTACGGCTAACCAGGATAACCCGCTGATGGGCGAAGCGATCGCCGGCGTTTCTGGCTACCCAATCCTCGGTCTGGATGTATGGGAACACGCTTACTACCTGAAGTATCAGAACAAGCGTCCTGACTACATCAAAGCGTTCTGGAACGTGGTTAACTGGGACGAAGCGGCAGCGCGCTTTGCTGCTGCTCAGTAAGTCATCTTTGCGTTAACGTGATGATAATAAACCGGTGGACAGGCTCCGCCGGTTTTTTTTCGCCTTAATTCCGGCCAGGCTTAATTAAACCAAAAATAAACAAACCACAGGTTTAAAGCAGGGCGCTTTTTAACCTTATGCCACATTAACCTGCCGTTGATAATGGTTGTTTTATCCTCAGCGACATTCCTGCTAACTGTGTGTCGCTAACTATGTCAATTATAACTACTCACCAGACCCGCACTGATTCATCTGCTTCGCTGTTTTTTCAGTTAATAAGCGGAAAATATATCCCAAATAAGCTCTGGCTGAGCAAGCGTTTTCGGCTGAAATTTGTGTTAAGGAGCTTAATATCGCCACTGACAACGTTGCGTTATTTACATCAGCTGTCGCATTTACCGCAAATCGGGCTGCTGATGAGCACCCAGGGGCTGCTGCCCGCCAAGCTGCACCGCCCTTATCTGCGGGCCGGCATCAGCATTGCGGCGCGTGCACAGGCGATTCTGGATCACTATACCCTGATGAATAATCTGCCGAATCCGGCGTTACGCCAGCTGCTGCAAAGCACCGGTGATAATTTACTGGCGTCGCTGAACGGTAAAAATGACGAGACGTTTTTACTCTCCTGCAGTTCGGGTTATTTCGACCGCGAAGGCGAAGTGACGCTGGTGCTGCGTTATAACAGCGAAATTATTGCCTCGCTCTCCTTCTCGATTATTAACGAGAATAAAAAGCGCACCTTATTAATTGGCGGACTGCAGGGGCCGCGTAAACATATCAGCAATGACGTTATTCGCGAGGCGACCAAAGCGGCACACGGTCTATTTCCGAAACGTCTGTTAATGGAAGTGGTGTTTATTGTGGCACGGCAGTGTGGGGTGGAAAATATCCTGGCGGTCGGCGATGAAACCCATGTTTTCCGGAGCTTGCGCTATCGTCACAGTAAAGGGGATAAATTCTTTGCCAGCTACAGCGAATTCTGGCTGTCGCTGAACGGAAAGGCACGCCGGGATGGGATGTTTACGCTGCCGTTAAGCCTGCCACGTAAAACCCTGGAAGAGATTGCCAGCAAGAAGCGTGCAGAGTATCGCCGTCGTTACCAACTGCTGGATACGCTGGCGGAGCAGGTTGATGCTGCCGCCGGCGAGCACAGGATCGATCAGGCTGCCGCCTGATCGCCCGATCAGAAGGCCGTTTTAGCGAAGCCGGTCATCGCTTGCAGACCCATTTCACGTCCCAGCGCGGTCATTGGATGCACCACAACCAGGCCGCGCACGCTTTTTTTCAGCGCGCCCAGGTTCGCCTGCTCTTTCTTAGTGATTTCGCGGCTGAAGCCCATCTTTTGCAGCTTCTGCGCTTCGGCACTCAGCTTCTCGACGCGCTGATTACGCAGGCGCTCAATCTCAGTGACCAGCGTCTCTTTTTCTTTCAGCAGTGCGCCCAGTTTCTCAACATCACCCGATTCAAGTAACTGTGGCTCTTTGCGGTTAAGGGCGTCCAGCTGATCGCTGAGACGTTTGATTTCGTTCTTTTCTTGCTCTTTCATGACAACAACTCGTTGAGGAAAACAGGCAAAGGATACACCAAATCGGGCGCATATTCCCGGTGAGGTTACAGCGATATCAGGTGCCGGTCTGGCACCTGATAGATTTAATTGGCGGACTTTTTGAAAGCCTGCTTCAGGCTGATGCGGGAGATCAGCTCGGTGAGCGACAGCACCATGGTGGAACGCACCATCTGCAGATAGCGCTGCTGTTGCATGCTGCGCAGCTCCGCATCCTCCGTGTGAAACACCGGCGCAGGTGGCCAGGCGGTCACGCAGTGTAACTCGCCAAACGGCCCGAGAATCTCATCATCGGTAAAGCGGTAATCGCCGGTGTCGTTATTCAGTTCCTCGCGCAGCGCCAGCAGCAGTTCACAATCTTCATATTCGTGCCGGCTGATGACGCCAAGTCCGTAAATCAGCTTGAGGCGCACCGACAGTTCACCCAGCGGACCATTGCCCAGCAGCAGCGGTTCAACGGCATATTTGACGGCGTAATCGTCTTTGCGGAACACCTGCAACACCAGCAAATTGACCGCTTCAGCCAATAGCTCAACGGCGGCGATCAGAAAGCTTCTCACCGAGCGACCGGCGTTCAGGCGCTCAAGCACCCGGTTTTCAAAAGCTTGCTTCTGTTCCATTATTGCCTGCATAGGTTCAATACCGCCGTTGGGCGCAGGCGAACTGCGCCCGGCTTGCGTCACTAACACGCGCGCATTATGCCATAGCGTGCCAGGCGCTCACCACAGAAGCCACCACTTCGCTGTTGGCGTCCAGTCCGGAAATCTCAGCCAGCGTGGCCTGTGGGCCTTTCCCTGCCAGCAGCGCAGCCAGCTCCTGAGCCTGCGGGTCCTGATCGCTGCGATAGTGCATCGCGGCCGCAATACCCTGTACCAGACAATCGTGCGGCAAGCCATACTCCAGCGTACCCAGCGTCGGCTTGATCAGGCGATCGCCCGCGCTCAGTTTACGTAACGGCTGGCGGCCGACCCGCTCAACATCATCTTTCAGGTAAGGATTTTCAAACCGGCCGAGGATTTTCTGGATATAAGCCGCGTGCTTATCGGCGTCAAAATCGTAACGCTTAATCAGCACTGCGCCGCTCTCTTCCATCGCGCCTTTAACAATCGCCCGTACTTTTTCATCAAGGATCGCGTCGCGGATGGTCTGGTGACCCGCCAGCTGGCCAAGATAAGCGGTGATGGCATGACCGGTATTCAGAGTGAACAGTTTACGCTCGACGAAGGCCATCAGATTATCGGTCAGCTCCATGCCTGGAATGGCCGGCAGATCGCCTTTGAACTGGGTTTTATCGACAATCCATTCGCTGAAGGTTTCGACCGTCACTTCCAGCGGATCGGTGCTGCCTGCCTCGGAAGGGGGGACGATGCGATCGACCGCAGAATCAACAAAACCGACATGCTGTTCCAGCCAGGCGTGATACTGCTGCGGCAGTGCTTTCAGCACATGCTGTTTCAGCTGGCTGGTGCCGCGCACCATGTTTTCACAGGCGATGATGTTTAACGGACGGAGATTACCGTTGTCGCTGCGTCTGGCCAGACCGTTGGCAACGCTGGTGGCGATGCGTTCCAGAATCTGCGGGCCAACCGCCGTGGTCACCAGATCAACCTCTGACACCAGCGTGATGATCTCATCGCTGGTGCTGTTTACTGCGCTAACGCCTTTTACTCTTTCCACTTTGGCCTGTTCGCCAACCACATGAACGGGATACTCATGACGCGCGTTGAGTGCATCCAGCACCACCTGATTCACATCAGCAAAAACCAGTTCGATACCTGCATCCGCCAGTAATTTACCGATGAAGCCGCGACCAATGTTTCCTGCTCCGAAATGTAACGCTTTCATAATTTTTGACCCATATCAAATGACGAAGGGGCGGGCACGCCCGCCCCAGGAATCGGGACGGGCCTGACCGCCCCAGGGAAAATAATCCGTTTAAATTACGCGGTGGCCGGTTTGCCTGACAGCAGATCCAGCACGTCCTGCACACGGGTGGTATTGGCCAGCTTTTCAATCACGCTGTCATCATCCAGCGCATTGGTCAGGCTGGTGATCACCTGGATGTGCTCGTTATTGCGGGCTGCAATACCGATAACCAGCCGCGCCACATCTTCCGCATCATCACCAAACTGCACGCCTGCCGGATACTGGCAGAACACCACGCCGGTTTTCAGCACCCGGTCTTTGGCTTCAACCGTTCCGTGCGGCACGGCAATCGACTCACCGAGGTAGGTTGGCGTCAGTTTTTCACGTGCCAGCATCGCGTCAATATACTCTGGCTCAACGTAGCCGCCTTTCACCAGCTGTTCACCGGCAAAACGAATCGCCTGCTCTTTGTTGCTGGCGCTCAGGCCGAGGAACACGTTGTCCGCACCCAGTCTGAACAGGTGCGCGTTGCCTTCGTCGTAGCTGTCTGACAGCGCAGTCTGCACCGTTTCACGGTGGACTTCGCTGCGGTTAGCCGCCACCAGACGGTCGGTCAGGGTGCTGTAGAGCGCGCTGTCGAGGAAGTTGTTCAGCGAGATATGCTGAGCATGGGGCGCCTGGCGAATCGCGCGTTCGGTCAGGTCACGGTGGGTAATCACCAGATCGACATCACCCGGCAGGGCGTTAATCGCCGTGTTGGTTACCGACACGTTGCTTAAGCCGGCATCCTGCACTTTCTTACGCAGCACGCCTGCGCCCATGGCGCTGGAACCCATACCGGCATCACAGGCCACAATGATTTTACGCACGTGGTGCAGCTCAACGCTCATTGCATCGCTGGCAACCGGTGCGCCCGCTGTGGTCTGGCCTTTAGACTGCGCCTTCATATCCTGCATGCGTTTTGTTGCGGCTTCGATATCGTCATCTTCTTTCACTTTGCTGGTTTTCAGCAGGATGGCAGAGACCACGAAGGAGACCGCGAACGCCGCGATGATCGCCGCGATATTGGCGAAGTAAGCGCCTTTTGGCGTCATCGCCAGCACGGCGAGGATAGAACCTGGCGAAGCAGGGGAGACCAGGCCGCCATTCAGCAGCGTCAGGGTGAAGACGCCTGTCATCCCGCCGAGGATCACCGCCAGCAGCAGACGCGGCGCCATCAGCACATACGGGAAGTAGATTTCATGGATGCCGCCGAGGAAGTGGATAATAGCCGCACCGCCCGCAGACTGTTTGGCACTGCCACGACCAAAGAACATGTACGCCATCAACACGCCCATACCGGGACCTGGGTTGGCTTCAATCAGGAAGAAAATCGACTTGCCCGCTTCGCTCGCCTGCTGGATACCGAGCGGTGAGAAGATGCCGTGGTTAATGGCGTTGTTCAGAAACAGGATTTTCGCCGGTTCGACGAAGATGGAGGTTAATGGCAGCAGGTTGTTCTGCACCATCAGGTTCACGCCCGCCGCGAGGATGTGCGACAACCCTTCAACCAGCGGACCGATAGCCAGGAACGCCAGCAGCGCCAGCAGCATACCGATAATGCCGGCAGAGAAGTTGTTAACCAGCATCTCGAAGCCGCTTTTGATTTTGCCGTCGACGACCCGGTCAAACGACTTGATCGCCCAGCCGCCCAACGGACCAGCAATCATTGAGCCGAGGAACATCGGCATATCGGCACCAACAATCACCCCCATGGTGGTGATTGCACCGACCACGCCGCCACGATCGCCGCCGACCAGACGTCCACCGGTAAAGCCGATCAACAGCGGCAGCAGATAGGTGATCATCGGGCCAACCAGTTTGGCTAACGTTTCGTTAGGGATCCAGCCAGTTGGAATAAACAGTGCAGTGATGATACCCCAGGCGATAAACGCCCCGATATTTGGCATCACCATATTACTCAGAAAGCGACCAAAGCTCTGTACTTTGACCTTCACTGATGAGGACATAAACCCACCCCTTATTGAGACGCGCTGCAATAGGAGAGCGCGCTTGTTTTTGTTTAGCCACCCCGGCAATCAGCCGGTGGTATTACTGTATGCAGCCGGACTCTACCACGCGAATATGACGCTGCGTAGCGGCCGAAATAAGTGTGATTCAGATCACGTAATGCGGGTGGTGGCAGGGGTATTTTTAGTGACTATGATCACAAAATTAACTCAGAAGAGTCTTAAGGTGGCGGAATTTTAACCGAAAAACCGGCTTATCTGTGATCATTGTCACATTTTACAGGCGGCAGTTTGTTATGACTCTGTGACTTCGATCACAAATTATTTTTGGACAAAAATGCGCCCGATCACACTTTAGTCAGGCCAGCAGAAAGCAAGGGGAGAGGGGAGACAAAACGGAGTGGGAAAAGGGCAGGCGATCGACGCCTGCCGCTAAATGAGGTTACTGTAAACCACCCTGAACGGCACTTTGTGCCTGGGTCAGCGCCTGGGCATTGGCTGATAAGGTGCTCATCAGCGCGTTATATTGCGAAGCCTGCTCCTGGGTCGGGAACTGCACACCGCCATCGTTAAAGCTGACGCGGGTGCCCTGGGTTTGCAGGAAATCACCGGTCTGTACCGCGGCCTGGCTCAGCGCCTGCAGCTGTGGCAACAGTGGGATAAGCTGATTCGCCGGCACGGTGACCACTTTGTTGTAGGCGGTATCGTAGACTTTTTTCAGATCATCAGACTGCTTCAGGGCCGCTTTGCTGCTGTCCGCCTGCATTTTGGCGCTTTCGATCTGTTGAGTGACAATCACCAGCGCGCTGTTTGCCTGGCGCAGCGAGTCGCGACGATTAAGGTAATCCTGCGGCACGCGAATGGCAGAAAGCTCATCCACCACCGGACGCATACCCTGATCGACCGCCTTATTCGCCTGCTGCGAGAAGCCATACAGGATGGCGTAATCACCGGCAAAATTGCCAAAGCTCTGTTTTTGGTTTTCGCTCAGGCTCGGCAGGTGCTCGCCACTGCGCATTACGGTATTCTGCAGAAAATCGATAAATGCTTTGCGCTGCTCGCCTTCTTTATCACCGCATGCGGTGAGTTGCAGCACGATCAGCGCGCCAGCGACTAAAAACGCGCCGCGCGCCCAGAGGCGTGTGAGTCCTAAAGCCATACGTTCAACTCCTGTCGGTGAAACTGGCTGATGTCCAGGTAAGAATGGCCTAAAGAATAGAACAAACCCGCGTCGCGGCACAATGCGAAACCATCAGTGATATGCAGCCGATCGCGGTTGTCTGTTGCCGGGCAGGATGCGCAACACGGTCGATGACGCTGTGCCGGTCATCCCGGCTGCTGTCCGTCGGTCATCCGCAACCGCAGACCACGGGCAGCATAACGCTTGGCAGCCGCGCTCAGGCGGCCTTAAAACACCACGGCCTGACCATCTTTACGGCTTTCGGTGGCGGCAATATAGAAGCCCTGCGGATCGCGGACAATCGCCTGTGCGCCGCCAAAATTATAGTTACTCAGCGGATCTTCCAGCACCACCTGGTGGCCCATACGGCGCAGGGTGCTGAGGGTATTGCGGTCGAGAGTCGATTCAAACACCACTTCACGGCCCTGTTCCACTCGCCAGCGCGGCGCATCGATCGCGGCCTGCGGATTTTGCCGATGCAGCATAATCCGCAGCGCCAGTTGCAGGTGCCCCTGCGCCTGCATCGGGCCGCCCATCACACCAAACGACATCAGTGGCTGACCCTGACCATCCAGCGCGAAGGCGGGAATAATAGTATGGAACGGCCGCTTGCCGCCCGCCACCACGTTGGGATGATGCGGATCGAGTGAAAAACCCGCGCCGCGGTTCTGCAGGCTGATACCGGTATCCGGCACTACCACGCCCGATCCAAAACCCATGTAGTTAGACTGAATAAATGACACCATCATGCCGCTGGCATCGGCGGTGGAGAGATAGACCGTGCCACTTTGCTGCGGAGCACCAAACGCGTAATCACCCGCCTGTGCCGGATCGATTAACCCGGCCCGCTGGCGGATATAGTCAGCGCTCAGCAGCCGGTCCGCCGGGAACTCAAGGTGATCTTCATCACTGACGTAGCGCGTCAGATCGACCAGCGCCAGTTTCATCGCCTCAATTGACAGATGCAGCCACTGCGGTGAGTCGGGCGCATAGCGGCCAATGTCCCACTCTTCGAGGATACCGAGGGCGATTAAGGTGGCGATGCCCTGACCGTTAGGCGGCAGCTCCTGCACCGATCCGCCGGCAAACGGACGTGACAGTAATTTCACCCAGTCAGCGCGATGCTTGCTGAGATCGTCCAGCGTCAGGGCGGCACCGTGCTCGCGGGCAAAGGCCACCATTTTCTGCGCCAGTTCACCGCGATAAAAGCTTTTCCCCTGGCTCGCGGCAATCTGCTGCAAAGTGCTGGCCTGCGCCGGGTTACGGAACAGTTCGCCGATGCGTGGTGGACGACCCTGCGGGGCAAAACAGTCGCTGAAGCCAGGCTGATGCCGCAGCTTGTCGTAGCCGCGCTGCCACAGCTGGCCAATCAGCGGCGAAACCGGAAAACCGTGGCGCGCATAGTCAATCGCCGGCTGGGCTAAGGTAGTGAGCGGCAGCGTGCCGAAGCGTTGGGCCAGCGCCACCCACGCCGAAACGGCACCGGGCACTGTGACCGACTCCCAGCCGATCTCCGGCATCACCTTATGTCCGGCAAAGCGTTGCAGGTTCCAGGCGGCTGGCGCACGCCCTGAGGCGTTCAGGCCGTGCAGTTCCCGGCCATCCCAGACAATGGCGAAGGCGTCGCTGCCGATGCCGTTGCCGGTCGGCTCGACCACGGTCAGCGCGATAGCCGTGGCGATGGCGGCATCCACCGCATTACCGCCCTGTTGCAGCATTCGAATCCCAGCCTGGGCCGCCAGAGGCTGTGAGGTAGCAACCGCATTACGCCCCATCATCGGCACCCGATGGGAGGCATAACTCACATTAAAATCAACTTCACTCATCACTGTTCCTTTTGATTAACTCTTCTGCCATTCGCAGAATCTCTCCGGTGATGTTGTCGCCCGGCGGCGCACCACGACAGCGCAGCGATCTCGCAGAGATCGTTCGCACGCACCTGCATAAGGCACCCGCGTGGTGACGGCTGCGCCAGCCGCGGAAAAGGTTACGGCAGAGTAAAAGAATTGTTAGCCCACGGATGTGAGCCACGCCGCGGCCGCGCGGCATATCGCCCCAGGACTATTCTTAATTTGATTAACACAGTGAATATAAATGTTTAAGAAGTGAGCCATTGGCGTATATTTTGCACTCGTTCAGGTGGAAGTGTATTTCCTCACAGAATCGACAATATGCCGACAGAAAGCATGACGGCATCCACATTACTACCAAACATAATTTGATTTTTTTGCCGCTTGCTGAGGTACAAAAGATAGTAGCCTCAACTATTTAGTGGCGCTGGAACTTTTCCGGCTAAGAAAAGATAAAAAAATAATTATAAATTGCGCGGCAAATCGTCAGGTCTCTATCCATACTTAGCTTCCCGGCATTTGTTGCATTGACCTGACATGTTTACAAGCAGTGCACAGCAGGCTGTGTCCCGTAGTGGTTTCTCTCATAACAAAAACAAACCCTTGCGGGATACAGCCTGACCAGGCCCGGTTTCAGAGTCTGACTTCAGACTCGTACCTCTCTACTTTCACGTGCTTCATAGTGAGTTTTTAAGGAGTTCTCTATGGAATTAAAAGACCCAATGTTTGAATTGCTCAGCAGCCTTGAGCAGATTGTTTTGACACGTGACAACCGTCCCGCTGAGGTCTCTATTCAACGCCAACCTGCCGTGCCAGAGCCACAGCGTCTGCGCGAAATGACCGGCATGCAGGTTGATGAATTTGCAAAAGTGATGGGCGTAAGCGTTTCTTCAGTAAAAAGTTGGGAAGCCCGACGTACCCGTCCTTCCGCGACAGCACAGAAATTAATGAAGCTGTTGCATGCCAATCCCTATCTGGGTCGGCAACTGCTGGAATAATGAAGAAAAATCCAAAGGAACCCGCCATGGCGGGTTTTTTTTTAGCCTGGCTCGCGGTATCTGGCCGCCTGCTTCTCAAACCAGCTGTCCGGCACGTTGTAGGGTGGCTGTCCCAGCTGGGCAATGCCTGATTCGATAATGGTTGAGGCCTGCTGCCATAGCTGCGCATCACCCTGCTTCAGCAGATCAATCTGCACCCGTTTTTCCACCAGATAGATGCGGGCGAAGTGGGGATCGAAGCGCACGATCGCCCGGGTATTGTCGATGATGTCCGCCAGCTTGATGGTTTGCGCCTCCGGACTGGCGCTGGCGGTATGTCGGAAGTGCGCCAGCTTACGCGCTGCCCGGTTCTTTGCGGATGCCGGTGCGCTGTCGGTCAGCATCTCGACCAGACTGGCGACGCGGGCACCAAACAGCGTGTCGATATCGGCCAGCGTGGTCGGCGTATCTTCAACCGTATCATGAAGCCACGCCGCCGCCAGCAGGGCGTCGTCATCGCTGACGCTGCGGACGAGTTCCGCCACCGCCGCCGGGTGAACAATATAGGGTTCATCGGTATATTTGCGACGCTGACCAGCATCGGCATGGGCCTGCGTTGCGTAGCGTCGCGCGTGTTCTTCCAGTGAATTCTGCATGCGTTTTCCCCTGTTCAAAAAGTTTGCTTGCAATTATCTAGCGCGCTATCTATATTTACCACTATGAACAGTGATCAAGATGACAAAAAAGTGAAAACGATGCCACTGTTGGTCGATCAGCAACTCTGCTTTGCACTTTATTCCGCTAATCTGGCGATGAATAAGGTCTATCGTCAGTTGCTGTCCCAACTCGACATTACCTACCCGCAATATCTGGTGATGCTGGTGCTGTGGCAAAAGGACGATCTTACGGTTTCAGAGATTGGCGAGCAGCTTTTCCTGGATTCAGCCACCCTGACGCCGCTGCTGAAGCGCCTGGAAAGTGCCGGACTGATTATGCGTCAGCGCACCCGCCAGGATGAGCGCCAGGTTGCAGTGACTCTGACCGAGGCTGGCCGGGCGTTGCGCAGTAAGGCGGAATCTATTCCGGAAGCGGTCAAATGCGCGACCGCCTGTGACGATGATGCGTTGCTGGCGCTGAAAGTGCAGCTGGACGGTTTACGCGACAATCTGAACCGATCACGATAAATCTTACTGACGGGCGTACCGCGCCCGTTGAACCTCACCGCCTCATTACCGCGTTACAAGTAGTGAGCGATTAAATAGCGTAACGGAGAAATGTCATGTCTTTAGAACAAGTGGTTTACCGTGCAAAAGCCAAAGCAACCGGTGGTCGTGATGGCCGTGCAACCTCCTCTGACGGTGTGCTGGACGTGAAGCTGGGTGTACCAAAAGAGATGGGCGGTGCTGGTGGTGAAGTGACTAACCCTGAGCAACTGTTCGCTGCGGGTTACTCAGCCTGCTTCCTGGGCGCAATGAAATTCGTCGCCGGCCGTGACAAAATCGCGATGCCGAAAGAGGCGTGGATTGAAGGTGAAGTCGGTATCGGTCCGATCCCGAATGGCTTTGGTATCGAAGCTACCCTGAACATTCATCTGCCAGAAATGGATGAAGCCGAAGCGCAGAAGCTGGTTGATGCCGCACATATCGTTTGTCCTTACTCAAACGCGACCCGCAATAATATCGACGTGACGCTGAACATCATTCGCTAAGCGTATCGCGGGCCAGCTATGCTGGCCCGCTCTCTCCTGTCCGCCCGCCACGCCTTATCCCGCACTTCTGCCTTGTTTGCCTCAGTCGGGATCCGACCGGCAATACCGTTTGTACAAAAAATGTGCTAATCGGCTCGACAAAGATTATTTTCTGGTCTATCAGGTGTCGCCATGTTTTACTGGGCCACCTCGCGTTATAGCCTGTAAATCCGTTCAGAATTCTCCTTCATCTGGTCCGGTCCGCTTATTCAGCGAACTCTGCCGCGTTTCGGTAGTCACATTAAAGATTTGGTAAAGCGCATCATTCCGGGGAAACTCCATTTTTCATGAATTATATTAAAACCTTAACGCAGCAAAAGTTGTCGCTACTGCTCGCGCTCTATCTCGGTATATTATTGAATTTACCGATTTTTTATCGCCGTTTTGACGGTTTCCTGACGAAATCGACGGTGACCAACTGGCTGACTGCCGTGACCGAAGTGGTGGCAATTGTGCTGCTGACTTTCTTCCTGATGCGGCTGCTGTCGCTGGGTGGAAAGTGGTTTTATCGCGTGCTCGCCACGCTTATCGTGCTGATTTCTGTTGCTGCCGCCTATTACATGGCATTTTTTAACGTCGTGATTGGCTACGGCATTGTGGCATCGGTGATGACCACCGATACCGATCTCTCCAAAGAGGTGATTGGCTACCATTTCATCCTGTGGATGGTGCTGGTCAGCGCGCTGCCGCTGTTAATGATCTGGCGTAATAAACTGAGTATGACGCTGAATGAACAGCTGCGTACGCCAGGACAACGCCTGAAACCCACTCTGATTATGCTGATCTGTGTGGCGCTGGTCTGGCTGCCAATTCGGTTTTTCGACAAGCTGCAGAAGAATAATGAAGAGATCACCAACATCGATCTGCCGAGCTACGGCGGTGTGGTGGCGCACTCTTATCTACCTTCGAACTGGCTGGCGGCGGTGGGGCTGTTTGCCTGGACCCGCATAGATGAGTCGCTGAATAGCGAGGAACTGCTCGATCCGGCGAAGAAGTTTACCTACGTCGCACCTGCCGGGCTGGACGACACCTATGTGGTGTTCGTGATTGGGGAAACCACCCGCTGGGATCACATGGGCATGCTCGGCTACGATCGTGATACCACGCCGAAGCTCTCGAAAGAGAAAAACCTGGTCGCGTTCCGCGGTGAATCCTGTGACACCGCTACCAAGCTGTCGCTGCGCTGCATGTTCGTGCGCGAAGGCGGCACCATGGATAATCCTGGCCGTACGCTGAAAGAGCAAAACGTGTTTGCGGTGATGAAAGAGCTGGGCTTTACCTCTGAGCTGTTTGCGATGCAGAGTGAGGTCTGGTTCTACGACAACATCAACGCCAATAACTTTGCTTTCCGTGAGCAGATTGGTTCAGAGAAGCGTAACCAGGGTAAAGCGGTCGATGACATGCTGCTGGTGCCTGAGATGAAGACGTCGCTGGATCGCTTCCCGAAAGGCAAGCATCTGGTCGTGCTGCACACCAAGGGTTCGCACTATCTCTATTCTCAACGTTATCCGCGCAGTTTCGCGAAGTACCAGCCGGAATGTATGGGGGTGGATGAAACCTGTAGCAAAGCACAGTTGATTAATGCCTATGACAACTCGGTGCTGTATGTCGATAGTATGCTCGACAGCGTGCTGGATCAGCTGCGTGATAAGAAGGCGATTGTCTTCTATGCCGCTGACCACGGTGAGTCGATCAGCGAAAATATGCACCTGCACGGCACCCCACGTGAGATGGCACCGCCGGAGCAGTTCCGCGTTCCGATGATGGTGTGGGCGTCAGATAAGTATCTGGCCGACAGCCAGAACCGCAGCAACTTTGAGCGCTTACAGGCGCAGCAGCGCGTCGGCAAAACCCATCGCCACGTAGAATTGTTTGATACCATTCTTGGTTGCCTGGGTTACACCTCGCCAGATGGCGGGATTAATCCGGCCAACAACTGGTGTCAGGCTCCGGCGACCAGCCCGGCGAAACCGCTGTAATAACAACGCCGAATCGGTGAATCGGGTGCGGGATGATCAGCAACCGCGCGCTTTCCAGGCGATTGGCGGCAAAAGCGCAAAAAGCGGTTGACGCTGATCGGGGGTCGCAGTAACATGCGCCCCCATCGGCGAGTAGCGCAGCTTGGTAGCGCAACTGGTTTGGGACCAGTGGGTCGGAGGTTCGAATCCTCTCTCGCCGACCATATTTAAGAAACCTGTCTGAAAAGACAGGTTTTTTTTCGTCTGTTGTAAAAGAGGATGAGGACCTCCGAAGGAGGTTTGAGCCGAGCGCAGTGAGACAACGTTGCTTCAGCAACGGCCCGCAGGGCAGGCTCGCAGAGCCAGGTAATCCTCTCTCGCCGACCATATTTAAGAAACCTGTCTGAAAAGACAGGTTTTTTTTCGTCTGTTGTAAAAGAGGATGAGGACCTCCGAAGGAGGTTTGAGCCGAGCGCAGCGAGACAACGTTGCTTCAGCAACGGCCCGCAGGGCAGGCTCGCAGAGCCCGGTAATCCTCTCTCGCCGACCATATTTAAGAAACCTGTCTGAAAAGACAGGTTTTTTTTCGTCTGTTGTAAAAGAGGATGAGGACCTCCGAAGGAGGTTTGAGCCGAGCGCAGCGAGACAACGTTGCTTCAGCAACGGCCCGCAGGGCAGGCTCGCAGAGCCCGGTAATCCTCTCTCGCCGACCATATTTAAGAAACCTGTCTGAAAAGACAGGTTTTTTTTCGTCTGTAGCAAAAGAGGATGAGGAACTCCGAAGGAGGTTTGAGCCTGCTGATTGGCCCAGTCAGAGTGAATCTGGCCGCAACGAATAAGCTCAAGGCGCCGGGAACACGGGCAGAAGAGGAAAGCGTCCCGCGCCATGGACGGCGCGGGCCGAGCGGCCAGGGATTGGCTTTAGCGTCTTTCCGATCTGACCGTGTTCCCTGAGCAGTCCCGGTTTCAACGCCAGGCAGGCTTCAGGGAGCATACGCCTTCCGCAAAGACGCAAAAGACGCCATCCCTGGCAGGCTCAGCGCGGACCATCCCTGGCCCGCTATGCTTTGCTACAGGCGTATGCTCCCTTCGCTTTACGTCCGGAACCGTATCAGGCGGCCAGGGGTTGGCTTTAGCGTCTTTCCGATCTGGCCGTGTTCCCTGAGCAGTCCCGGTTTCAACACCAGTAAGGCTTCAGGGAGCATACGCCTTCCGCAAAGACGCAAAAAGACGCCATCCCTGGCCCGCTATGCTTTGCTACAGGCGTATGCTCCCTTCGCTTTACGTCCGAAGCAGTAGCAGGCGGCCAGGGGTTGGCTTTAGCGTCTTTCCGATCTGACCGTGTTCCCTGAGCAGTCCCGGTTTCAACGCCAGTAAGGCTTCAGGGAGCATACGCCTTCCGCAAAGACGCAAAAAGACGCCATCCCTGGCAGGCTCAGCGCGGGCCATCCCAGGCCCGCTATGCTTTGCTACAGGCATATGCTCCCTTCGCTTCAGCCTGCTGACAAACCGCAATCAGGGTGAATCTGAGCGTGTTTACTCTGCAGGCATAGGCTTACAGTGAACTGGGCCTTTCTTCTCCTTTACGCTATTCCCGCTTCCCATTGCTGACTGTTCTGTTTGTCGATCTTCCAGAAAGTTCCAATAACAGGCATCCGTAACGCAATCTGCTTTTCAGCCGGGATTAATCCGCTTTTCCCATCGGCAGCCCTTGGCACATCTGCGACGCAGGGATAATTCGTGACACGTTCTTCTTATGACCGAAAGCGGCAAGTTGCTGATTTCTTATGCCTCAATACCAGCATATTCCGCTGGCTGAACGTCATAACGCACGGTGAATCGTTCAGTTATTCAACATTTGCCGGTAAAAGTTTTAAGTTTTTTAGCGGTGAGAATCACTAGCGACAAACTGGCTATCCAGCAGAAAGTCCGGACGTTACGCCAGCGGCACTGTGCTTTGTATGGCTTTTAGCCGAAAAGGGTTTTTTTTACCGTTGCTTGCTATCCCTCACACTCTGTGTAAATAACTAACCGTTGTATTGACGTTCTTTGCAACTGTTGACAAATTGATGCGTCAATAAAGCGCAGTTACGGAATTTTCTGACCGCTTCCACGGCATCAGGAAAAACATAAAAAACCTGACGCGCTTTAGCCACCCGTTCGGTGGTACGCCTGGACCGCATAAAAAAACCAGAGGTCGGGCAATGCACACAACATCACATCACAATGGAGCAAAAGCATGATCAACTCCCTGGCTAAATCCGGGATGCTGAAGGTCGGTCTGAGCCTGATTGCTATGACTGTCGCCGCCGGTGTTCAGGCAAAAACCCTGGTTTACTGTTCAGAAGGTTCTCCGGAAGGCTTTAACCCGCAGCTGTTCACCTCGGGTACCACTTATGACGCCAGCTCACGCCAGATTTATAACCGTCTGGTTGAGTTCACCATCGGCACCACTGAATTACACGCAGCACTGGCCGAGAAGTGGGATGTCAGCGAAGACGGCAAAACCTACACCTTCCACCTGCGCAAAGGCGTGAAGTGGCAGACCACCAAAGATTTCAAACCGACGCGTGAATTTAACGCGGATGATGTGGTGTTCACCTTTGAACGCCAGCTGGATAAAAACAACGCCTACCATGGCGTCTCCGGCGGCAGCTACGAATATTTCGAAGGCATGGATATGCCGAAGCTGATCAGCAAAATTGAAAAAGTGGACGATCATACCGTGCGCTTTGTGCTGACCCGTCCTGAAGCGCCGTTCCTGGCGGATCTCGGCATGGACTTCGCCTCTATTCTGTCGAAAGAGTACGCGGACAACATGCTGAAAGCCGGCTCACCGCAAAAGGTCGACCTGAATCCGGTCGGTACCGGCCCGTTCCAGCTGCTGCAGTACCAGAAAGATTCGCGCATTCTGTATAAAGCCAACCCGGACTACTGGGGCACTAAACCGAAAATCGATCGGTTAGTCTTCTCCATTACGCCGGATGCTTCCGTGCGTTACGCCAAACTGCAGAAGGGCGAATGTCAGGTAATGCCGTATCCAAACCCGGCTGACATTGCGCGCATGAAGCAGGACAAAAACATCAACCTGTATGAGCAGGCTGGCCTGAACGTCGGCTATCTGTCGTACAACGTTGAGAAAAAACCGCTGGATAACCTGAAAGTACGTCAGGCCCTGACCATGGCGGTGAACAAGCAGGCGATCATTGATGCCGTTTATCAGGGTGCAGGCCAGACGGCTAAAAACCTGATCCCACCGACCATGTGGGGCTACAACGACGCCGTGAAGGACTACGCCTACGATCCTGAAAAAGCCAAAGCGCTGCTGAAAGAAGCAGGTATGGCTGACGGCTTCTCCATCGACCTGTGGGCGATGCCGGTACAGCGTCCTTACAACCCGAACGCGCGCCGTATGGCGGAGATGATTCAGTCCGACTGGGCGAAGATTGGCGTGAAAGCCAAGATTGTGACCTATGAGTGGGGCGAATATCTGAAGCGTGCCAAAGCCGGCGAACATCAGACCGTAATGATGGGCTGGACCGGTGATAATGGGGATCCGGATAACTTCCTCGCCACCCTGTTCAGCTGTTCAGCGGCCAAAGATGGCTCTAACTACTCGCGCTGGTGCGATAAATCCTTTGAGGATCAGATTCAGCCAGCACGCGCCACCGCCGATCAGGCCAAGCGCATCGAGTACTACAAGCAGGCACAGGTTGTGATGCATGACCAGGCACCGGCGCTGATGATCGCGCACTCAACGGTCTACGAACCGGTCAGCAAGAAAGTCTCCGGCTACAAAGTCGATCCGCTTGGCGGACACTACTTTGCCCAGGTAGACATTCAGGAATAATTGTTGCCTTTTCCGGGGCGGCCACCCGTCGCTCCGGCTTTATCTCCCTGTTTTACTGGAAACGGTAGAGGCGCAGCCTGGCTGCGTCGCGGTCGGGCCTACCCGATCGTCAGATGTAAGCAATAACTACCCTCGCGGCGACGGTCGCGCGGACAAGAGAGAACCCGGATTATGCTGCAGTTCATACTCCGACGTTTGGGCCTTGTCATCCCAACGTTTATCGGTATTACATTACTCACTTTCGCATTTGTTCATATGATCCCCGGCGATCCGGTGCTGATCATGGCGGGCGAACGCGGTATTTCCCCTGAACGCCACGCGCAGTTAATGGCGCTGTTAGGCCTGGATCAGCCGCTGTGGAAACAGTATCTGAACTACATTAACGGCGTATTACATGGCGATCTGGGCATTTCACTCAAGAGCCGCATCCCGGTATGGGATGAATTTGTGCCGCGCTTTAAAGCCACGCTGGAACTGGGCGTCTGCGCGATGCTGTTTGCGGTCGCGATCGGCATCCCGGTTGGGGTGATGGCGGCGGTTAAACGTGGCTCGATCTTCGATCACACCGCGGTCGGCATCTCCCTGACCGGCTACTCGATGCCGATCTTCTGGTGGGGCATCATGCTGATCATGCTGGTTTCGGTACAGTTCAATCTGACGCCGGTTTCCGGCCGCGTCGGCGACACCGTATTCCTCGATGACACCATGCCACTGACTGGCTTCATGCTGATCGACACCTTTTTCTGGGGTGAGGCGGGTGATTTCCACGATGCGGTGATGCACATGATTTTGCCCGCTATCGTGCTCGGCACCATTCCGCTAGCGGTGATTGTACGTATGACGCGCTCGGCGATGCTGGAAGTGCTGGGTGAAGATTACATCCGTACGGCGCGCGCTAAAGGACTGACGCGGATGCGGGTTATCGTGGTGCATGCGCTGCGTAACGCCATGCTGCCGGTGGTGACCGTCATCGGTCTGCAGGTCGGAACCTTACTGGCCGGCGCGATCCTGACCGAAACCATCTTCTCGTGGCCGGGTCTGGGTCGCTGGCTGATCGAAGCGCTGCAACGCCGCGATTATCCGGTAGTGCAGGGCGGTGTGCTGCTGACGGCGGTACTGATTATCCTGGTCAACCTGCTGGTTGATCTGCTGTATGGCGTGGTTAACCCGCGCATACGTCATAAGAAATAAGGGGGCATCATGTCTGTTGTTGATCCCGCCAGCGTAACCGCTGCACCCAAGCCGATGACCCCGTTTCAGGAATTCTGGCACTATTTTAAACGCAACAAAGGCGCCGTGGTGGGCCTGGCGTACATCATCATTATGTTGCTGGTGGCGGTGTTCGCCGATCTGCTGGCGCCCCATGCGCCGGCGGAACAGTTCCGTGATGCGCTGCTGCATCCGCCGGTCTGGCAGGAAGGCGGAAACTGGAGCTACATCCTCGGTACCGATGATGTTGGCCGTGATGTGCTGTCGCGTCTGATGTACGGCGCGCGTCTGTCGCTGCTGGTCGGCTGCCTGGTGGTAGTGCTGTCGCTGATTTTCGGGGTGATCTTCGGTCTGCTGGCCGGTTACCTCGGCGGCGTGGTGGATGCCACCATTATGCGCCTGGTCGATATCATGCTGGCGCTGCCGAGCCTGCTGCTGGCGCTGGTGCTGGTGGCTATTTTCGGTCCCTCAATCGTTAACGCCTCTATCGCCCTGACGTTTGTCGCGCTGCCGCACTACATTCGTCTGACCCGTGCCGCGGTACTGGTGGAGGTGAACCGCGACTACGTGACCGCCTCCAGCGTCGCCGGGGCCGGTATGCTGCGTCAGATGTTCGTTAATATTCTGCCTAACTGTCTTGCACCGTTGATCGTGCAGGCGTCGTTAGGTTTCTCCAACGCCATTCTCGATATGGCGGCGTTGGGCTTTCTCGGTATGGGTGCGCAACCGCCAACGCCGGAGTGGGGCACCATGCTCTCCGACGTATTGCAGTATGCGCAAAGTGCCTGGTGGGTGGTGACGTTCCCTGGATTAGTCATTCTGCTTACCGTGCTGGCATTTAACCTGATGGGCGATGGTTTGCGTGATGCACTCGACCCGAAACTCAAGCAGTAAAGAGGCACCGAGATGGCGTTATTAAATGTAGACAAACTGTCGGTGCATTTCGGCGACGAAAAGGCACCGTTCCGGGCGGTTGACCGCATCAGTTATCAGGTGGAGCAGGGCCAGGTAGTCGGCATTGTCGGCGAGTCAGGCTCCGGTAAGTCGGTCAGCTCGCTGGCGATCATGGGGCTGATCGATTTCCCTGGCAAAGTGATGGCGGAAAAGCTGGAGTTTAACCAGCGCGACCTGAAACGCATCTCCGAAAGAGAGCGCCGCCAGCTGGTGGGCGCGGAAGTGGCGATGATTTTCCAGGACCCGATGACCAGCCTCAACCCTTGTTACACCGTGGGTTTCCAGATCATGGAAGCGATCAAAGTGCATCAGGGCGGCAACAAACGTACCCGGCGTCAGCGGGCAATCGACCTGCTGAATCAGGTGGGCATTCCCGATCCGGCGTCGCGACTGGATGTTTATCCGCACCAGCTGTCGGGCGGGATGAGCCAGCGTGTCATGATCGCCATGGCGATAGCCTGCCGTCCGAAGCTGCTGATTGCCGATGAGCCAACCACCGCGCTCGACGTGACTATCCAGGCGCAGATCATCGAACTGCTGCTGGAGTTACAGCAGCAGGATAACATGGCGCTGATCCTGATTACCCACGATCTGGCGCTGGTGGCCGAAGCGGCGCACCACATTATTGTGATGTATGCCGGTCAGGTGGTGGAGAGCGGCAAAGCGACCGATATCTTTAAGGCACCGCGTCATCCTTACACCCAGGCGCTGCTGCGTGCCTTGCCGGAGTTCGCTGCCGATAAAGCCCGTCTGGCCTCGCTGCCGGGCGTGGTACCGGGCAAATACGATCGCCCGGTTGGCTGCCTGCTCAACCCACGCTGTCCTTATGCCACTGACCATTGTCGTAAGGAAGAACCGGAACTGCGCACCATTCCAGGCCGCCAGTCCAAGTGTCACTATCCGCTGGACGATGCCGGGAGACCGACTTATGAGTCATGAAACAACCAAGCATGAGTATTTGTTACAGGCGATCGATCTGAAAAAGCACTACCCGGTGAAGAAAGGGTTGTTTGGTCAGGAACGTCTGGTGAAAGCGCTGGATGGCGTGTCGTTTAATCTGGAGCGCGGCAAAACGCTGGCGGTAGTCGGCGAGTCAGGATGTGGAAAATCCACCCTTGGCCGCCTGCTGACGATGATTGAAACCCCGACCGAAGGCCAGCTTTACTGGCATGGACAGGATCTGCTGAAGCACGATCCGCAGGCGCAGAAACTGCGTCGTCAGAAAATCCAGATCGTCTTTCAGAACCCCTACGGCTCTCTGAATCCGCGTAAGAAAGTGAGTCAGATTCTGGAAGAGCCGCTGGTCATCAATACCACGCTGACCAAAGCCGAGCGCCGCGAGAAAACGCTGGAGATGATGGCCAAAGTGGGCCTGAAGACCGAGCATTACGACCGCTATCCCCACATGTTCTCCGGGGGACAGCGCCAGCGTATTGCGATTGCCCGCGGCCTGATGCTCGATCCGGACGTGCTGATTGCCGATGAGCCGGTTTCGGCGCTCGACGTCTCGGTGCGCGCCCAGGTGCTGAACCTGATGATGGATCTGCAGCAGGATATGGGACTTTCCTACGTCTTTATCTCGCACGATTTGTCGGTGGTAGAGCACATTGCGGATGAAGTGATGGTGATGTACCTCGGACGCTGCGTTGAGAAGGGCAGCAAAGAGGCGATTTTTGCTAATCCGCGCCATCCGTATACCCAGGCTCTGCTGTCGGCCACGCCGCGTCTGAATCCGGACGACCGCCGTGAGCGGATTAAGCTGACCGGCGAGCTGCCGAGTCCGCTCAGTCCGCCACCGGGTTGCGCCTTCAACGCACGCTGCCGCCGGCGCTTTGGCACCTGCGTTCAGCTGCAACCGAAGCTGAAAAGCTACGGTGGTCAGCAGATCGCCTGCTTCGCCGTCGACCAGGATGAAAATCAGCCGGTCGGCGCGGCAGAAAAAGTCGGTTAAAGATAAGAAGGCTCCTGCGGGGGCCTTTTTTACTGACGCGTCCCGCTCAGCCCACATCCGGGTGTCGCTTACCCTCCTCTGCTGTCTTTTTTCATTATCCTGATTAATCAATGGGTTCAGCCGCGGATATTTGCAGCAAAAAACCGGTAAATATCCTCAATCTCTGCCGGGGATTAAATCCAGGCAGATGCGCGCAAAGCCATCGGGCAAATTTAGTCAGTGCCAGGGATTAATCTCATCTTATCCCGGCTGGCTGGGCCAGCCGTTCCATGAGTACACCTCAGTCGCTGAATGTTGAAACCCTGCTAATCAATTTAACTTAACAACTACTTATTAATTTCAGGGCAAAAGCAGTCGCTGTCACCCTTTTTCGGCGCTTATCGAATCTTTCTGATTAAACTATTTTATTGAATTCGCTGTTTTTGTAATCAGATTTTTCTCACTGAGTTTAAGCGGATGTGCTATATTCCAGGAAAATTCCCCCCTTGTTGCAGGCCATAGTCAATGAAGAATTACGACGATTTGCAGCGTTTTAAAGAGAAGACGCAAACGCTCGACATCGCCTTTAAAGATATGTCTGGCCAGACGCAGGAAGCGGCGGAACACAGTAAATGGTCATTGATTCGTCAGCTGGCGAGCGATGCCCAGCAGAATGCCCTTGGCGGCGGTCAGCGTATCGATTTGCCCCAACCTCAGCCGCTGCGCGGCGATGAATTCAGCGCGCCGGCTCCGGCCTCTCAGCCGCGCCAGCCGACGCTCAGTGCACAACCGGCAGCGGCAGCTCGCGGCTCGATACTGGACAGTCTGGCGGGCAGTGCTGCCGCAGCGAAAGTGACCGCTGAAGCTGGATCTTCATCGCTGTTCCCGCCGCCTTCGCTAAAACCGGCAGAGCCGGTGGCAACGCTGCGTCCTGCTGCTGTTCAGCCCGCTGCGGTGGCAAACCCACCGACGGACCTCACCCCGCCTGCGTCGGCGAACCGCGCCGAACCGGGACGTTTTGGTGCATTGTTCCGCTCACGCGACAGCGAACCGGTTAACCTGCCAAAAGAGACCTTATTGAAACCGTTACTGGAGAAGATTGCGCTATGCCGTTAGTTTGTGTGTGCTCGCCGAAAGGGGGAGTAGGGAAAACCACGTTGGCGGCGAACCTGGCCTGGAGTCTGGCGCGTTCCGGTAGCAAAGTTCTGGCAATTGATTTTGATGTGCAGAATGCTCTGCGTCTGCATTTTGGCGTTCCGCTTCATGACGGGCGCGGATTTGTGGCCCGTTCGGAAGAGCAGGCGGACTGGAGTCAGTCGATTCTGACCACCGGCGGCAATATCTTCGTGCTGCCCTATGGCGACGTGACCGAGCCCCAGCGTGAGCGCTTTGAAGAACAGCTGATGAAAGATCCGCACTTTATTCAGCGCGGACTCGACACGGTGCTTAATTATCCCGGCCTGGTCATTGTGGCTGATTTTCCGCCGGGTCCGGGTCCGGCCCTTAAAGCAATGACGGCGCTGGCCGATATGCATTTAGTGGTGATGTTAGCGGATACCGCCTCGGTCTCTTTATTACCGCAGATTGAGGAGAACCGGATGACCGGTAAACCTCTCAACAATAAACAGGGTCACTATTTCGTCCTGAACCAGTGCGACAACCGCCGCAATATTAACCGTGACGTGACGGCATTTATGCAACAGCGGCTGGGCGATAATTTACTCGGCGTGGTTCACCGCGACGAAAGTGTGGGTGAAGCAAATGCTTCCCAGCAGTCTGTGTATGATTTTAGTCCCGCGTCTGCGGCGGCCTTTGATATTGAACTGATTGCCAAACGTGTCAGCAGCATTCTGAATATCACCGTCGGCAACGGCGAAGTTCAGGCTCCCATCCGTACTAACCAATATTAATCACCTGATGTGAACAGGTGATTGAATTTACACAGCTCTTCTCAGGGTGAATCATGAGTAAAATCGGGTTTTACCTGCTGCTGCTGGTGCTTGCGCCCGTTGCCGCGGTGATCATCATTACGCCAATGGACAGCCAGAAACAGTATATTTTTGGCCTGATCAGCATCGGTTTGATGTTTTTATTGGGTTTCAGCAAAAGCCGCAAAATAACCGTGATGATGGTGATTCTGTCGGCGTTGATGTCCACCCGTTATATCTGGTGGCGCACGACAGAAACCCTGCATTTTAATTCCGAAGTCGAAGCGATTTTAGGGATTGGCTTATATCTGGCTGAACTTTATGTCTGGCTGATCTTAATTCTCGGCTTTCTGCAAACCACCTGGCCATTAAAGCGCACCATCGAACCGTTACCGGATGATACCGATCTGTGGCCGACGGTTGATATTTACGTGCCTTCTTATAATGAGAGCCTCGATGTGGTGCGCGATACCGTGCTGGCTGCGCAGTGTATCGACTATCCGCGTGACAAACTGAAAGTCTATTTGCTGGATGACGGCAAGCGCAGTGAGTTCGCCCGCTTCGCCGCCGATGTGGGCGTAGGCTACATCACCCGTGACGATAACAATCACGCCAAAGCCGGCAACCTCAATCATGCAATGAAGATCACCAAAGGTGAGCTGATTTGCATTTTTGACTGCGACCACGTCGCGACGCGTACCTTCCTGCAGGCGACGGTAGGCCCGTTCCTGAAAGATCCGAAGCTGGCGCTGCTGCAAACGCCACACTACTTCTACTCACCCGATCCGTTTGAGCGTAACCTGCGCGCCGCGCGCAGCATTCCCAATGAAGGTTCACTGTTTTACGGCCCGGTACAGCAGGGCAATGACAACTGGAATGCCACTTTCTTCTGCGGCTCCTGTGCGGTGATCCGCCGTTCAGCGCTGGAGCAGATTGGCGGTTTTGCGGTAGAAACCGTGACCGAAGATGCGCATACCGCGCTGAAAATGCAGCGCCTTGGCTGGGGATCGGCGTTTCTGTCCATTCCGCTGGCGGCCGGTCTGGCGACCGAGCGTCTCGGTCTGCACATCATTCAGCGTACCCGCTGGGCGCGCGGTATGACGCAGATTTTCCGGGTGGATAATCCGCTGTTGGGTCGCGGCCTGAAGTGGCAGCAGCGCCTGTGTTATCTCAACGCCATGCTGCACTTCCAGTTTGGTCTGCCGCGCGTAGCCTTTCTCACCGCGCCGCTGGCTTACCTGCTGTTTAATCTGAATATTATTCACTCCTCCGCGTCGCTGATCTTTGCGTACGTGCTGCCGCATCTGGTGATGTCGCTGTACGTCAACTCGCGGATGAATGGCCGTTTCCGCTACACCTTCTGGGGTGAGATTTATGAGACGGTGATGTGTTTCCACCTGGTGATCCCGACCATCCTGACGCTGCTGTCGCCGAAGCACGGCAAATTCAACGTGACCGATAAAGGCGGGGTGCTGGATCAGGGCTTCTTCGATTTCCATATCGTGCGTCCGCACGTCATTGTGGCGCTGCTGCTGGGTATCGGCATTGTGGCGGGCGTGGTGCGAGCGGTGATGCACGATTACTTTGGCGTCGATCCTTACGTTATTGCGCTGAACGTCGGCTGGGCCATCTTCAGCCTGATCATTCTGATGGCGGCGATTGCCGTGGCGCGCGAAACCAAACAGGTGCGTAAAACCATCCGTATTGAGGTGCAGATTCCGGCGATCATTCACTACGCCAGCGGTATCTCGTCACGCACCCTGACCAGCGATCTCTCTATGGGCGGCGCGCAGCTGGATGCGCCAGATAACCGTCATGAATTCGATGAGATTGAAGAGATCGATCTGCTGCTTAAATCGGGCGCGATCACCATTCCGGTCAGTAAGATTTCTGGCGATGCGGAAACCATCCGTCTGCGTTTTGAGGCGATGCCTCTGGCGCGCCGCCGTGAGCTGGTGCGGGTGGTGCTGGCACGCGCCGATGCCTGGATTCAGCCGGAGTATAAGCAGGATAACCCGCTGATCTCGCTGGGAACCATTATTCGTACCGTCTTTGAGCTGTTCTGGCTGACCTGGAAAGGACGCCACGATAAACGTAAAAATGTCGACCCGGTTGCCGCGGCGGCGAAAGAGGATGGCGCAGTATGAAAACCCTGACCCAAACGCTGCTGGTCAGTTCACTGACCGCGGCGCTGTGGCTGACGCCAGCCTGGGCCGAAACGCCATCTGCTGATGACACCAGCAACCCCGCGCCGGTCAACAGCGCGGCACCGACCGTGCAGCCCACTGCGCAAGCGACGCCATCAGCCCAGCCTGCGGCTGGCGAGGCGTCATCGGGCGTCCAGCCTGAGTCAGCACCGGCACAGAGTGCGCCGGCGGCTACCTCTGCCGCGTCCGCGCCGACTGGGGACGCGGTGACGCAGGACAGCGGTGCGCTCTCCACCGTGCCACTGCCGCAAGGGCTGAACAATGGTGATCCGGCGCTGGAAGCGGCCGCCAGTGCGCTGCCCTACGCGCCAGGTCAGGCCGTAACGCCGGTGGCCGCCCCCCCGGTAGTGGAACCACAGCCGGTCATCAGCGCCGCCATTAACCAGCCGATCAGCAGCACTATTTCTGTGGCGCAGATGGGCCAGGCGCGCGGCATCACGCTGACCGGCGGCCAGTTACAGTCTGGCATTACTTTTACGCTGCCCTCGGATGAGGTGGTGACTAATGCGCGTCTCAACCTGACGCTGCGCGTCTCGCAGGCGCTGGCGGCGCGCAACACTTCGCTGCAGCTGATGCTGAACGGCCAGCCGCTCGGCACGCTGCCGCTCGGCGCCAGCGACAGTGATACCAGCGATTATCAGCTGGATATTCCGGCGGCGATGGTGGTCTCCAGCAATAACCTCAGCTTCAAAATTAATGATGCCGACAAGTTACTGTGCGAGCGTGCAAGCGCCGAGCAGTATCAGGTCACCATCATGCCGACAACCACGCTGAGCCTTGAGGGCCAGCAGCTGAACATCGGCACCAGCCTGCGCAACTTCCCGCGGCCGTTCCTCGATCCACAACGTATGACCGCCGCCACTGTCACCTTCGGATTCGCCAGTAATGTCGCACCGGATGCCGTGAGCGCGGCGACGCTGGTGGCGTCCTGGCTCGGCATTCAGAGCGATTATCGCGGTATTCGCTTCCCGGTGATGCGGGGTGAATTGCCGGAGCACAACGGCATTCTGTTTGGTCACCCCGGCGATCGCATCGGTACGCTGACCTTTCCAGCCAGCAACGGGCCGATGCTGCAGGTAGTCGATAACCCGAATAACCCGGTGTATAAATTGCTGCTGGTGAGCGGTAATGACGATGCCGAGCTGCGTCAGGCGGCAAACCGTCTGACCACGCAGCCGCTGACCACTGACGACAGCCAGCTGCTGGTAAAACCGCAAACGCTCGGCAATCGCAAACCCTATGATGCGCCGCGCTGGATCAATACCGATCGCCCGGTGCGTCTCAGTGAACTGCTGCGTAAAGACCAGAGCCTGACCAGCAGCGGTATCTGGCACGATGCGCTGCGCGTTAACTTCCGTGCCGCGCCCGATCTGTTCCTGTGGGATGGCGATACCGTGCCGGTCAATCTGCACTATCGCTTCCCGTCTGAAAGCTGGATCGATGAAGAGAATTCGTTTCTTAACGTGATGCTGAACGGGACCTTCCTGCGCAACCTGACCGTGAATAAGGTCGGACTGCTGGAAAATGTCTGGCACCGTTTAGGGGGCGATGCGCGACAGGAACAATATCAGCTCAACCTCGAACCCTATCTGATTTATGGCGATAACCAGCTGGCGCTCTACTTCAACATCAAACCGCGGGCGGATGCGCCCTGTGGCGTGCTGCTGAATAACAACATTAAGAGCCGGATTGAAGAGGATTCGTGGATCGATCTCAGCCACACCCGCCACTTCAGCATGCTGCCGAACCTCTCTTATTTTGTCGGTGCCTCGTTCCCGTTCTCTCGCCTGGCGGATTTTGGCCAGACTACGCTGCTGTTGCCGGAAAAACCCAGCAATGCCGAACTGTCGACGCTGCTGGATCTGGCGGCGCGTGCCGGTAACGCTACCGGTGTAGCTCTGACGTAGAATCAGGTGCTGTTTGGTCTGCCGCAGGGCGGCACTAATCTGGCACGGCTGCAGCAGAACGATCTGCTGACGGTCAGCACCACCGGCAACAGCGATTTCAATCGGGCGTTACTGGCCTCTTCACCTTATGACGCCAGCAGCAGCACCTTCGGTGTGAAAGAGTCCGATACGCTGGAGAAACTGCGCGGCTGGCTGAGCGGTGACTGGAGTCGTCAACAGCTGGATGCCGATCGGTACTTCTCTTCTAACGAAGCGTGGCGCGGCTTCCTGAGCTATCGCTCGCCGTGGAATCGCGATCGGCTGGTGGTGGTCACGGTGGCGACCAGTGACGATCAGCTGTTGCGGCTCCACAACGATCTGAGTTCGGCACGTATCAATGCCGCGATTCGTGGCGATACCGCAATCATCACCGATGAAAATGGCATTCGCAGTTTCCGTGTTGGCGCGCAGTTCCCGGTCGGGGAAATGCCCTGGTACATGATGGTGGTGTGGTACGCCAATCAGCATTCGGTATTCCTTGCGCTGGCGGCGTTGCTGCTTTCTGCGCTGGTGGGCAGTGCGGTCTGGGTGATGCTGAAGCGTCATGCGTGGCGGCGTCTGAATCCGAAGCAGGATAGTCATTCCGGCAAGAAGTAAGGATAACAAGAATGAAAAAAAATCTGATAAGTGCCGGTGTTCATCATGCGTTATTGCTGGGCGGCCTGCTGGCGTTTTCACCGTCGCTGCTGGCGGCTGAAAGCGCCAATCCGGCGTTGCAGGCGCTGTTCGATCAGGCGGCTTACTGGCATCAGAAAGCGCATGACGATCTGGCGAAATCCTCGCTGCAGAAGGTGTTGATGGTGGAGCCCAACAACCCGCAGGCGCTCTATTTACTGGCGCTTTATGCGCAGCAGGGCGGTGATAATGCCGCCGCAGCGCAGTACCGCCAGCGTCTGAGCAAAGTATCACCCAACGATCCACACCTGAGCGAGCTGGACAATGCCCGTCAGCTACAGACGATTCCGCAGGCGCAGCTGTCACTGGCGCGTCAGCAGGCGCGCAGCGGCAACATTGCTGCCGCTCTGCAGACCTGGCGTAATACCTTTAGCGGCAATGAGCCGCCAGCCAGCGTTGCTGCTGAATATTATCTGACGATGGCCGGTGACCGTACTCTGCTGCCACAGGCGGTAGAGGCGTTGCGGCAGTTTGCCGCGCAGCACCCGCAGGATACCGGCGCGCAGCTGGCGCTGGGTAAAGCGCTGACGTATCAGGAGTCGACCCGTCGCGAAGGGATTGAGGTGCTGTCCGCGCTGGCGAGTGGGAATCAGGAGGCCGACCGCTCGCTGCGGCAGGCGCTGCTGTGGCTCGGTCCGCAGCCCACCGATGCCGCGTTGTATCAGACCTGGCAACAGCGTCATCCACAGGATGCCGCGGTAATCGACTATTACCGTAAAAACGTCGGGGGCGCTGAGAAAGGTGCCGGTTTCAGTGCGCTCAACAGCGGTGACGTGGGCGGTGCGCAGACCAGCTTCGAAAAAGTGCTGAGCGCCAATCCGCAGGACGCCGATGCGCTGGCGGGTATGGGCTATGTCGCTCAGCGCGCCGGTCGTTATCAGGAAGCCGCAGACTATCTGCAACGCGCCGCGCAGCTGGGAGGCGATCAGGGGTCGGCCCGTCAGCAGCAGGCCGACGATGCCCGTTTTTATGCGCAGCTGGCCAATGCGCAGCAGGCGCTGAAAAGCGGCAACAGTGCACAGGCGCTGGCATTAAGCGAACCGCTGGCGCAGGCTGAAGGCGAGAAAGGCATTGCTGCCCGCCTGTTCCGCGCTGACGTGCAGCGGCGCAGTAACCAGCTCGATCAGGCGGAGCAGACCTACCGATCTGTTCTGCAGAGCGATGCCAATAACCGCAGCGCCAAAGAGGGGTTGTTCTACGTGCTGCGTCAGCAGAATCGCAGTGCTGAAGCCAATACCCTGCTGGGCTCGCTGCCAGCCAGCGTTCGTCAGAGCGTGACGCCGCAGGCAAACGGTGCCGATACGCTGCGTCAGCAGGCGAAGCGTCAGCTGGCCGCCGGCAACAACGCAGCGGCCATCGCGACGTTGCAGCAGGGAGTCCAGCGTTATCCAGCCGATGGCTGGCTGCGGCTTGATCTGGCCCGTCTCTACCGACAGCAGGGTGAACCTTTACAGGCCGCTAATGTAATGCAGCCGGTGATGCGCAGCGGTGCCAGCAACAGTGAACTTTATGCTGGCGCACTCAACGCCAGCGAAAGCGGTGGCTGGCAGCAGGCCAGCGTGCTGCTATCGCGCATTCCGCCGTCTGCCCAAACGCGAGAGATGCGCGCTCTGGCGCAGCGGGTCAATTTTAATCTGCAGATGAGCACCGCTGACCAGTATCTGTCTCAGGGTGCCAATGCCGCCGCCGCTAACACCCTGAAAGCGTTAGCGGTGAACCCGCCCGCCAACCCGGCTGATGCCGGTAATCTGGCGCAGAAGCTGGCGCAGGCTGGCGATCTCACCACCGCCGTTTCGGTGGTGCGCACCAATATGCAGCGCGATGTACAGGGTAATGCCGGTGATTACGCAGCGCAGATGGCGGTCCTGAACCAGGCCGGGCTGAGCGCCGAAGCGCAGCGCTTCCTCAGCAGCCCGGAACTGCAGGCGCGCAGCACGCCGACGCAGCTGGCGGCGATACGTAACGGGTATCTGATTAATGAAGTTGACCGCCTGCGGCAGCAGCGGCAGTACGCAGCGGCCTACGATAAGTTGATCGGTGCGTTACAGCAGGATCCACAGAATCGCGATTTGATGTTCGCCATGGCGCGTCTCTATCAGGACGGTAAGATGAACCGGGACGCGGGCGTGGTATACGACTACCTGATGACGCAGGACACGCCGACTCAGGATGCGCGCGTCGGGGCGATTAACGTCGCGCTGGCGCAGAACAATGTGCAGCGCGCCAACACGCTGACGCGCGGCCTGAACACCGCCACCCAGACGCCGGATCGCCTGCTGCTGCTGGCGCGGGTGGCGGAAGCGAATGGCGAGCATAGCGAAGCGATGCGCTATCTGCGTTCGGCACGCGGACAGCTGATTGGCCTGCAGGGCGCGCAGCCGGGCAGTATGCCGACCGTGGGCGGGCTGGCGCTGGCGGATAATCCGTTTATCAATCGCAACACGTCGCCGGTCGGGCGTTCAGCTTCCCGCTACGGCACCGTGCTGCCCTGGCAGGTTGCGCCTGCCACCACGTCTGCCCGCTCTGAGCAGCCAGAAGGCGATGCGACGGTATCTGCCTCATCGCAGACCCTGCGTCAGATTGACAGCATGATGGATTCGCTGCAGGAAAAAACGGCCAGCTGGAGTCAGGGAATGGTGCAGGTGCGCGGTCGTGATGGCGAATCGGGACTGAGCAAGCTGACCGAAGCCAAAGCGCCGCTGACCTTCTCTACCGTACCGTTTGGTGAGTCGCGCTTTGACTTCACCATGACGCCGGTGTCGCTGACGGCCGGCAGCGCCGCGGGCGATGCATGGCGACGTTTTGGCACCAACGCCTTAACCCAGGGCCAGGTGGTCGCCGCAGGCGGGGCAACCCTGAATGACGTGCCGAACGCCACAACCGATTCACAAACCGCCTCGGGCGTGGAGCTGAATCTGGCGCTGAAGGGCGACAGTTACAAAGTCGATCTCGGCAGTACGCCGCTGGGTCAGGATCTCAGTACGCTGGTGGGTGGGGTGCAGTGGTCGCCGAAGCTTACCGACTTCCTGACGCTGATCCTGACTGGCGAACGTCGCGCCATCACCGACAGTCTGCTGTCATATGTTGGCGCAGAGGACAAGACCAGCGGCAAGCGATGGGGTCGCGTCACCAAAAACGGCGGCAATGCCTTACTGAGTTATGACAATGGCGATGCCGGTTTCTACGCTGGCGCGGGCGCTTACAGCTACCTCGGCGAGAATGTCGCCAGTAACAACAATCTGCAGGCGACCGCCGGCGCTTATGTGCGTCCTTACCATGCCGACGACCGGGAGCTGAAACTGGGGATGAGCCTGTCGTGGATGGACTTCTCGAAAAACCTCAGCTATTTCAGTTATGGCCAGGGCGGCTACTTCAGTCCGCAAAACTACGCTTCCGTGTCATTCCCGATCGACTTCTCACGTCAGTATGACGATCTGAAGGTGAAGCTGGGCGGCTCGGTCGGCTATCAGTCCTACAGTCAGGACAAGAGTGCTTACTTCCCGGACGATGCCAGCCTGCAGTCACAGCTGGAAGCGCTGGCTGCCGACGGTAGCGTGAAAAGCGCGTACTACTCCGGCGGCAGTAAAAACGGTATCGGTTATAACCTGCACGCGGGAGCCGATTACAAACTCAATAAAGAGGTGACGATTGGCGGTCAGCTGGGTTACGACACCTTTGGTGATTACAACGAAAGCAGCGCGCAGCTTTATGTCCGTTATCTGTTTGGAGATAAATAATGAATGAGCATTCTGGCGTGTCGCATCCGCATCCACCCGGCTGGTTTGATCTGGTCAGCGTACTGATTGAGGGCATGGTCGCCAACGGCGGCCAGCAGCAGGCCGAAGCATTCCTCTACAACATGGGCGAATCGCTGGCGACCCGCTATCCGTTGTCTGAAGCACGCACGGTGCAGGATCTGGAGCGGGAAATGAATCTGCAACTGGCGCGTTTTAACTGGGGATTTGTGCAGCTGCAGCCGGAAGAGAAGGCGCTGTTGATCAGCCATCACGCCTTACCGGCAGGTGATAATATCCATACGGCTGCTGACTGGCAGGCGGCGTTTGGCGCAGTCGCGGCGGGGCTGTTCTCGGGCTGGCTGCAGGCCCAGGGCGGCAGCAGTGCGGTGCCGGTAACGCCTGAACTGAATGATGGCAGTACGCTGTATTATCGATATCAATAGGACGGGTGAATGAACGTTAAGCCACAGTGGCTGGGATGGATCTGCTGTATCTGGCTGTTACTCGGCAGCGCGCAAGCCGCAGCCAGCGGCTGGGACAGTTTTAAAAGTCGCTTTGTCACGTCAGAAGGGCGGGTCATCGACACCGCGAATAACAATGTCAGCCATACCGAAGGGCAGGGCTACGGCATGCTGCTGGCGGTGGCGAATGACGATCGCGTCACCTTTGATCGGCTATGGCAGTGGACGCGCAGCCAGTTAGGGAATCCACAGACCGATCTGTTTTACTGGCGCTATACGCCAGGCACGGCAAACCCGGTTGCGGATAAAAATAACGCCGCTGATGGCGATGTGCTGCTGGCCTGGGCGTTACAGCGCGCCGCGCAGAAATGGCAGGTGGAGAGTTATCAGCAGGCGTCTGATCGTATTCAGCGGGCGATTATTAAGCTGGATGTGGTGACCTTTGGCGGCCATACCGTGCTGTTGCCTGGCGCACAGGGCTTCAATAAAAGCAGCTACGTGGTGCTGAACCCCTCTTACTTCCTGTTCCAGGCGTGGCGGGAGTTCGGTGAACACAGCCATCTGCAGGTGTGGAATCAACTGATTGACGATGGTTTTGAGCTGCTCGGTAAACTGCATTTCGGTAACAGTGGTCTGCCGCTGGATTGGGTGGCGCTGAATGCCGACGGTTCGGTTGCCCCGGCCATCGGCTATTCCAGCCGCTTCAGCTACGATGCGATTCGCGTGCCGCTCAATATCTGGTGGTACGATCCGCACAGCCTGGCGCTGGTGCCGTTCCAGCAGGTCTGGCAGGGCTATAGCCGGATGATGACGCCGGCCTGGTTTGATGTCCTGGCCAATACTCCCGCGCCCTACCATCTTGAAGGCGGTCTGCTGGCGGTGCGCGACCTGACGCTGAATGAGACCGGCTATCTGAGCGACCGGCTGGCAGCGGATCAGAACTATTTTTCGGCCAGCCTGCAACTGCTGACCTGGATGGCGTTTCAGGAAAAACGGTAACGCGACTGCTATTGCCTGCCCGATAAGTGCGGAAAAAATCGCCCTTATCGGGTAGAGAATCCGAATCTCTCCGCTGTGGCGCTATTGCCAACAAAAAAAACCAACGTTGGGATATACTTGCCGGACATTTTCCTGTCTGATATCTGAGCTTTTTTATAGTCGGGAGAGAATTTTTGCGGGTAAGCCGGTCACTTACGATAAAGCAGATGGCGACGGTTTCGCTGGTTGCGGTTATCACCATCAGTATCTTTATCGTCATCCAACTGTTTCATTTTGTGCAGCAGCGCAGGATTGACTACGCCCAGCAGATGGAGAATATCGCGCATACCGTCCGGCAGCCGCTGTCAGAAGCGGTGCTGAGAGCGGACATTCCGCAGGCCGAACGCATTCTCCACTCGCTGAAACCCGCCGGGATTTTATCGCGTGCCGACGTGGTGCTGCCCAACGCGTTCCAGGCGCTGCATGCTGACTTCGAAAATGAGAAGCCGGTGCCGCGACTGGTGGCACGCCTGTTTGAGTTGCCGGTGCAGATTACCCTGCCGCTCTACTCGGTTGAAAACACCGGGCTGCCTAAACCGCTGGCCTATCTGGTGCTGCAGGCCAACTCGACGCGGGTCTACCAGTTTATCCTCAGTACGCTGTCGACCATGATCACCACCTATCTGCTGCTGGCGCTGATTCTGTCGGTGGCGATCAGCTGGTGCATTAACCGGCTGGTGGTCCATCCGCTGCGTAATATCTCGCGTGAACTGCAGGAGCTGCCGCCGCAGTCGATTCTGACCCACAAACTGACGCTGCCGCCGAGCCACCGTGACGATGAGATCGGCATGCTGATCCGCAGTTACAACCGTAATCAGCAGGTGCTCGAGTCAGTGCATGATGAGATGAGCCGGCTGACCACCCATTTTGACGTCACCGATCTGCCCAACCGGGCGCTGTTTCTGGCGCTGGTCGAGCAGTACATGTGCAATCCTGACCAGCCACTCGGCCTGATGGTGATCCGCATTGAGACCCTGCAGGAAGCCAATGGCGTGTTGAGTGATGAGCAGCGCGACACCCTGATGCTGACGCTGGTCGAGAAAATCCGCAGTACCCTGGATGACCACACCCTGCTGGCGCAAACCGGTCCCAGCGACTTCGTGCTGTTGATGAAGCGCGCCAGTAATCCATTCCGCGCGCTGCGGCTGGCGCGTAATCTGATGATTCGCCTCAACCAGCCGGTTAATCTGCATCAGCTGCAGCTGCGACCGAACGCCAGCATCGGCCTGGCGCTGCGCGACGATCAACCGCTGAGTGCCAATGAGCTGCTGGATCGCGCCACTTCCGCCATGATGTCGGCGCGCCATCAGGGTAAGAACCAGATTCTGTTCTTCGATGCGGCCTTAACCGAGCGGGCGCAAAAACGCCTGACCCAGGAGCACGACATTTTGCAGGGGCTGCATGACGATCAGTTTGCCCTCTACCTGCAACCACAGATTGATATGCGCACCGGCGAACTGGCTGGGGCGGAAGCGCTACTGCGAATGCGTCAGCCGGACGGCAGTTTCGGTCTGACCGAGGAGTTTATCGCCAGCGCTGAAGAGATTGGGGTAATTAGCGCGATTGGCCGCTGGGTGTTTGAAGAGGCGTGCCGCATTCTGGCCGGCTGGCAGCGACAGGGCATTATGCTGCCGCTGAGCGTGAATATCTCTGCGGTCCAGCTGCGTGATAGCGCGATGGTGAGCCATCTGCAGGCGCTGCTGAAGCGCCATCAGATTGCGCCAGGCACCTTCGTGCTGGAAGTGACGGAAACTGCCCATATCGGGGATACCGGCCAGGCCATCTCGCTGCTGCGGACCTTGCAGCAGACCGGCGTGGCGGTCGCGCTGGATGACTTCGGCATGGGCTACTCCAACCTGAACTCTCTGCATCAGCTCAAAGCGTTGCCGGTCAATAAGCTGAAGATGGATCGCAGCTTCGTCGCGGCGCTGCCGGATGATGACACCATGGTGCGCATCGTGGCGGCAATAGCCGAGATCATCCATCTGGATGTGGTTGCTGAAGGCGTCGAAACCGCCGAGCAGCGCGACTGGCTGCTGGCGCGCGGCATCCATATCGGGCAAGGGTATCTTTATGCTGAAGCCTTGCCGCTGGCGCGCTTCAATCAGGCATGGATTGAAAACCGCTCACTGCCGGAATAATTACCTGATTCATTGATTTTGCGAGAATTTTAGTTACAAAACCCTATGCTGAAGCGTTTCAGTTCAGAATTACGTCTGTATCATTTCCCCCTGCTTTGTAAGCCTGTATTAATCACGTAAACAGAGTGTTATTTTCGGGTTACTGTCAGGCGCCGCCCGTGTTGCCCGTCAGTCACAATAACGAATCCGACAACATCACCTCACGGCGTTAGTGGACACCTGTTTATGAAAACCTCACTTTTTAAAAGCCTTTATTTCCAGGTGCTGATGGCGATTGGCATCGGCGTTTTGATAGGCCATTTTTATCCGGAATTAGGGACCCAGATGAAGCCGTTGGGAGATGGCTTCGTTAAGTTGATCAAGATGATTATCGCCCCGGTTATTTTCTGTACCGTGGTGACCGGCATTGCCGGTATGGAGAGCATGAAGGCGGTTGGCCGCACCGGCGCGGTGGCGCTGCTCTATTTTGAAATTGTCAGTACTATTGCGCTGATCATCGGTCTGGTGGTGGTCAATGTGGTGCAGCCGGGAGCCGGAATGAACGTCGACCCGGCCACGCTGGATGCCAAAGCGGTGGCGGTTTACGCGCAGCAGGCGGAGCAGCAGGGAGTCGTTGCGTTCCTGCTGGATGTGATCCCTAACAGCGTCATCGGCGCCTTCGCCAGCGGCAACATTCTGCAGGTACTGCTGTTCGCCATTCTGTTTGGTTTCGCGCTGCATCGCCTCGGTAATACCGGCACGTTGATTTTCAACGTGATTGAGAGCTTCTCGAACGTGATCTTCGGGATTATCAACATGATCATGCGTCTGGCTCCGATCGGCGCATTCGGCGCGATGGCGTTCACCATCGGTAAGTATGGCGTTGGCTCGCTGGTGCAGCTCGGCCAGCTGATTATCTGCTTCTATATCACCTGTATCCTGTTCGTGGTGGTGGTGCTGGGACTGATTGCGCGGCTGTTTGCCGGTTTCAGCATCTTCAAATTTATTGCTTACATCAAAGAAGAGCTGTTAATCGTGCTGGGGACCTCCTCTTCGGAGTCGGCGCTGCCGCGTATGCTGGATAAGATGGAGCGACTGGGCTGCAAGAAATCGGTGGTGGGCCTGGTGATACCGACCGGCTACTCCTTCAACCTGGATGGCACGTCGATCTACCTGACCATGGCGGCGGTGTTTATCGCCCAGGCCACTAACGCGCACATGGACATCTTCCATCAGATCACGCTGCTGGTGGTGCTGTTGCTCTCGTCGAAAGGGGCCGCCGGGGTGACCGGTAGCGGATTCATCGTGCTGGCGGCGACACTTTCAGCGGTCGGCCATCTGCCGGTAGCCGGTCTGGCGCTGATCCTGGGTATCGACCGCTTTATGTCCGAAGCCCGTGCGCTCACCAACCTGGTGGGTAACGGCGTGGCGACCGTGGTGGTGGCGAAGTGGGTCGACCAGCTGGATCAAAAACAGCTGAAAGAGACGCTGGCCGGTGGGAATAAGGCGAAAAAAGCAGCTGATCCCACACTTTAATCATTGATTTGCACTTAAATCCCGACAAATGCCCGCTGTCACTTGCCCTGACAGCGGGCATTTGGATAATAAACTCTACTTGTTTTTTTTGACGTTTTTCACTTCGTTGCGCGACATCCTGAGCTTCCTGTGGTCAAACACTCTGTTATTGGATAACAGCGCGATTCGGCGCCAGCCGATTCGCTAATAACAGCGGCAAAACGTGCCAGCGATAACGATATTTGAATTATTTGAGTAGGGGTTCACATGCAGGGCACCAGAATTCGGCTTTTGGTTGGTGGATTAGTGCTGGCAGCGACCAGCTATGGTCTCCAGGCAGAAACGCTGCAACCGGATCCGGCCTGGCAGGAAGGCAAGCTGGATAACGGATTTAACTGGCAGTTACTGGCCACACCGCAACGTCCCAGTGACCGCATCGAACTGCGCATGGTGGTGAATACTGGCTCGCTGGTCGAAAGTGCGCAACAGGCGGGCTTCAGCCATTTGCTGCCACGTCTGGCGATGGTGCATAACACCGCGCTCGACACCAACCAGCAGCGCGCTTTGTGGCAACAGGCCATGGATCCCCAGCACCCGCTGCCACCTGTCATCGCCTCTTATGATTTCACCCAATACAACCTCAGCCTGCCGAACAATCGCCCTGAACTGCTGAAAGAAGCGCTGAGCTGGCTGGCGGCTACCGCCGGCAATATGGCGATTACCGAGCAGGTGGTGAATACCGCGCTGACCGCGTCCGATCCGGTTGCGACCTGGCCGAAAGATACCCAGGATGTCTGGTGGCGTTATCGGCTGAAAGGCTCGGCCCTGCTGGCGCACGATCCCGCGGCACAACCGCGCGCGCCGGTCGATTTAACCCAGCTGAATGATTTTTACCGTCAGTGGTATACGCCTGACGCGATGACGCTGTATGTGGTAGGTAATGTTGATAGCCGTAGCCTCTCCGAGCAGATCAATAAAGCGTTTTCGCCGTTAACCGGCAAACGTGAAACGCCTGCGCCGCTGCCGACTTTATCACCGCTGCCGCATGAGCCGGTGAATCTGGTCAACGGCAAAATGACTCAGGATCGTCTGTCGCTGGTGTGGGATACGCCGTGGCAACCGATCCGTGATTCCCAGAACCTGCAACGTTACTGGCAAGGCGATCTGGCGCGTGAAGCGCTGTTCTGGCACGTCCAGCGTGCGCTAAGCGACAGCAAAGCGCAGGGCGTACAGGTTGGTTTTGACTGTCGTGTGCTCTATCAGCGTGCGCAATGCTCCATCAACCTGGATGCGCGCAATGAATCGCTGGCGCAGAACATGACGCTGGTGGCGCGCGAACTGGCGACGGTGCGTGATAAAGGCTTACCGCAGGAGGAGTTTGATGCGCTGATGGCGCAGAAACTGCTGGAGCTGAACAAGCTGTTCACCACCTACGCCCGCACCGATACCGATGTGCTGATGAGCCAGCGTCTGCGTTCACAGCAGAACTCGGTGGTGGATATCGCCCCGGAGCAGTATCAGAAACTGCGGCAGACGTTCCTCGCCGGTCTGACCCGCGAGCAGCTGAATCAGGAACTGCGTCAGCAGCTTAGCCAGGAACTGATGATGGTGCTGATTCAGCCGGAAGGGGAAGCCGAAACCAACGTGAAAAGCCTGCAGAGCAGCTGGGAGAAGGTGATGGCGCCGCCTGCGGCACCGGCGGCCGGCAACGATGCCAGCCAGCCGGATAACAGCGTCAGCGACATTCAGCCGCCCGCCGCGTAATTCCTCAGGTTTTTGCCCTGAGCCACTCGGTCACCAGCATCGGCCAGCTGGCAAGGGGCAAATCTGCCACGCCACGGATACCGAATCCGTGGCCACCCTTCTGATAGAAATGCACCTCTGCCGGGACGTTGTGCTCCCGTAATGCGCCGAAAAACGCCATGCTGTGGTTCACCGACACCGATTCGTCGTCGGCGGCGTGAATCAGCAGGGTTGGCGGCACCAGCGGGTGAACCCGGGTTTCCAGTGAATAGGCCTCAATCGTTTTTTGATCGGGCCATGCGCCGAGCAATCGGGTACGTGAACCTTCATGAGCAATGCCGTCACGCATGCTGATCACCGGGTAGACCAGCACCATCGCATCGGGACGCGGCGAGAAGTTTTCTGCGCCATCCTGTACCGGATAGAGCTTTTCGGCAAAGCGGGTACCCAGGCTGGCGGCGACGTGTCCGCCGGCTGAAAAGCCCATCATCACGATGTATTTGCCGTTCAGGCCGCGCTGCGCACGTTCACGCAACACCCGTACTGCCCGCTGCGCATCGGCCAGCGGCGCGTCCGGCCCCTCATGATGGCCATCATAAGGCAGCCGATAGGTCATTACCGCCAGGGTGTAGCCCATCGAGGTAAAGAAAGTGGCGAGCGCGCTCCCTTCACGATCGATCATCACGCGATGATAGCCACCGCCCGGCGCGACCAGCAGGGTAATACCGTTCGACTCCACCGGATGCCAGATCGCCATTTCCGGGCAACGTACGCCGGTGGCGGCGCGATCGTAAGGCTCATACTGTTTGGCCATATCGATAATTTGCGGCTGCGCGCGCGAATCGCTGGCGCCTGGCGCATCACCGTGCGGCCAGATATTAATAATTTCTGTGTGCATAACATGTCCTGATGCGAGGGATGTTTTAATTGTTTTGTTCGCGGCCGGAGAGCACAGCGTCCTGCTGTTGTTGATTAAAAGATGGTCTTTTTTCAGCCGGACGTCCATCCGAAAACGGTAAAAATGACCAGATTCGGACTATGCCTGGTGGCGATTTTTTTCCAGTAAGCGGCTAATTTTAAACAAGAATTTATAAGTCGTTCTGGAGGCGTTAAGGCGGCAGGATAGGCGATTAATGACGATTTATCCGCTTAAGGTAAATGTCCGGTATAGCCCGCTTTGTTAGCCGGAATTTACCGGATATTTCGCTGCGGGCTGTTAAGAGGCAATAATGGGTCGGGCAGGCTACGGGCGGTACTGATACGCCCTCGCCGGAGCCGTTTAGTCGGGCATCGCCTCAGCGGGAATAATTGCGCCACGATGCTGAATCACGGTGCTGGCGGTGAGATGGCCCCGCTGCGCAGCGGCTTCGGCTGAAGCGCCGGTCAGGCGGCGGGCCAGATAACCGGCACTGAACGAGTCGCCGGCGGCCGTGGTATCAATCACCTTCTCCTTCGCCAGACGCACCGCCGGGACATCCGTCAGGGGGGCATCACCCACGGCGACCAGGCACGATTCTGCGCCGCGTTTAATCACAATTTCACTGGCTCCCGCCTGGCGAGTGCGGGCAATCACCGCCTCCAGCGGCTGTTCGCCCCACAGCAGATGCTCATCATCCAGCGTCAGAAAAGCGATATCGGTGCGGTTAAGCATGGCGCGGTAAGCCGCCTGCGCACTGGCCTGATCCGCCCATAAGCGCGGACGATAGTTATTATCAAAAATCACCTTACCGCCATTGGCCCGACAGCGGTCCAGCAACTGCATCAGCTTATCGCGGCTGGCCGGGGCCAGAATCGCCAGGCTGATGCCGCTCAGGTAGAGATAGTCGTAGTGCGCCAGCTGCTGACAGATCGCCTCTGACTGAGGGCTGTCGAGCCAGTAACGGGCTGCGGCATCGCTGCGCCAGTACCAGAAGGTGCGCTCGCCTTCAGCATCGGTTTCAATCACATACAGGCCGGGCATCTTGTTGTCGAGGCGCTGGATCAGATCGGTATTGACCTTCTCCTGCTGCCAGGCGGCGATCATCTGATCGCTGAAGGAGTCGACGCCGAGTGCAGTAACGTAATCGACCCGAAGCTGATCCTGATTCACCTGGCGAGCGAGGTAGACCGCAGTATTCAGCGTATCGCCGCCAAAGCCGCGTTTAATGTTCTCACCCTTTTCGGACAGCTCAATCATGCATTCACCAATAATGGCAATTTTTTTCTGCGTCATGGTTTTAGACCTGTAGTGAAATATCGCCTTAGTCTCGCGTCTGGTATGGCAGACGTCAATGCTTTTAAAACGGTGTTTTAATTTAACTTAAGGTGACGAATAGCGGCGATCGCGCTGATAAAGAGGGCTATTTTCGGCTTGTTTTGGCGATAGTGTCCCGCTAAAGGTTGTTAAACTCCCCGCTTTGATGTGGCCGGACATTTCATCAAGCGATCACAGGCATGGTCGATAATCGCCGCTGAGTCGCCAATTTTGAGCGCTCATTACCAACCAGGAAAACATCATGGTGATGGAGAGTATTAGTCAATGGCTACCTTCTTCAACTGACCTCAACTCCCAACCGGAAACGCCGCATTTCTGGCACCAATGCCAACGATTTTATCGCTTCCAGCCGATTTATCAGGTGACGGGGCGGTTGCTGGCAATCGAGTTGCTGACGGCCATTAGCCATCCGTCTGCACCGGAAGAAACCCTGTCGCCGGAAGCCTATTTTGCCGGGCTTGAGATTGCGCAGCGACTGCATGTGGTACAGGAACAACTCGAACTGTTAACGCAGTGGGCTGCTTTCTTTGAGCAGAATGCGGTGGTCGCCTCGGTCAACATTGATGGGCCGTCGCTGTTATCTATTCAGCATCATCCGGCCATCCGCAGCCTGATTGTTCGCCTGCCCTGGGTTCGCTTTGAACTGACAGAACACCATGTCCTGCCACAGGAAGAGATGATCGCTCAGATGCCGGAGCTCGGGCCGCTGTGGCTGGATGACTTTGGCTCTGGCATGGCCAATTTTTCGGCGCTGACCGAACTGAGATATGACTACATCAAACTGTCGCGCGAGCTGTTTATCCTGCTGCGCAATTCCGATGAAGGACGCAGCCTGTTTTCGATGCTGCTGGCGCTAATCAACCGCTACTGTAACGGGGTGATCGTCGAAGGAGTAGAAACCGACGATGAGTGGCAGCAGGTCAGAAGTTCGCCCGCTATTGCCGCGCAGGGCTATTTCTTTTCGCGTCCGCTCCCATTTTCTGAGTTGAATCATCTCACTATCCAGCTTCCCTGATCCCGTTGCCCACGGTCTCGACTATCTTTAACGGAGACCGTGAAAGTGCAAGGAGAAAGCGCAATGTCGCGTACCGGGAAAATAGTCAGTTGGGTTGCAGGAATTCTGTTGTTGTTAATCGTGATCATCATCGTGGTGATCGCCACCTTTGACTGGAACCGACTGAAACCCACCATCAATAAGAAAGTCACGACCGAACTCAATCGTCCGTTTGCGATACGCGGCGATCTGGGCGTCGACTGGGCGCGCAATCCGCAAGAGCAGGGCTGGCGGCGCTGGGTGCCATGGCCGCAGGTGCATGCGGAAGATATCATGCTGGGCAATCCGCCCGATATTCCTGACCTGACCATGGTGCATCTGCAGCGGGTCGATGCCACGCTGGCTCCGCTGGCGTTACTGCATAAAGAGCTGTTCATCCCGTGGATTAAATTGCAGCGGCCCGATGCGCGGCTGGTTCAGACCGCGGATAAGAAAAATAACTGGACCTTCAATCTCGCCAACAGCGACAGCAACGATCAGCAGGCGGCACCTTCGGCCTGGTCATTCCGCCTCGATAACATCCTGTTCGATCAGGGCCAGATTCGCTATCGCGACGCGATTAACCACGCCGATGTAACGGTACAGGTTAATCCGTTAGGTAAACCGGTGCCGTATGGTCAGATCGCTGGCGGTGACGATAAGCAGCAGGGCGCAGGCGACTTTGTCTTCGGCTGGCAGGCGCGCGGAACCTATAACGACGAGAAACTGAACGGTGAAGGCAAGATTGGCGGAATGCTGTCGCTGCGCAGCCAGACGACGCCGTTCCCGGTGCAGGCCGATATCCGCAACGGCACCACGCGCGTGCAGGTGACCGGCGGGGTGAAAGACCCAATGAATCTCGGCGGGCTGGATGTGCGTCTGCGCTTCTCTGGCGACACGCTGGCGAATCTGTATGGGCTGACCGGCGTGCTGTTGCCTGACACGCCGCCGTACGAAACCGATGGCCACCTGATCGCGAAATTCAGCGACGATAAGGGCGCGATCTACCACTATCAGAAATTTAACGGCCATATTGGCGACAGTGATATTCATGGTTCGCTGACCTACAGCCAGGGCAAACCGCGCCCCCGGCTGAGCGGTGAGCTGACCTCAGACCAACTGCGGATGGCCGATCTGGGGCCGCTGATTGGGGTCGATTCCGGTAAAGGCAGCGACAAAACCGCACAGGCAAAATCGCGGCGGGGTGAGAAATCGAGCCAGCCAGCCGATCGGATATTGCCACACGATCGGTTCGACACTAAAAACTGGGACGTGATGGATGCCGACGTTAAGTTCAGCGGGAAACGCATTGAACACAGCAATTCGCTGCCGCTGAGCGATCTTTATACCCATCTGCAGCTGAAGGATGGCGATCTGCTGCTTGATCCCCTGCGTTTTGGTATGGCGGGCGGCACCCTCAACAGCACTATCCGGCTGGAAGGCGATCGCACGCCGATGCGCGGCCGGGCTGACATTCATGCGCGTAAACTGCGCCTGCGTCAGCTGTTCCCGAATGTTCAGGCGATGCAAAACAGTCTCGGCCAGCTAAACGGCGATGCCAGCTTCACCGGCACCGGTAACTCGGTAGCCGATCTGCTGGCGACCAGTAACGGTCAGCTGAAGCTGCTGATGAACGACGGCGTGATCAGCCGTAGCCTGATGGAGATTGCCGGACTGAACGTCGGCAACTACGTGGTGGGCAAGCTATTTGGCGACGATCAGGTACGGATTAACTGCGCCGCTACCGATATCAAACTGCAAAACGGTCTGGCGACGCCAAACCTGTTTGTGTTTGATACCGAAAATGCGGTGATTAACGTCACCGGTAACGCCAATTTTGCCACTGAGCGGATGGATCTTTCGGTCAATCCGGAGAGTAAAGGGGTGCGTATCATCACGCTGCGTTCACCGCTCTATGTGCGCGGCACCTTTAAAAATCCGGATGCCGGCGTGAAAGCCGGTCCGCTGCTGGCCCGTGGCGCAGCAGCGGTGGCGCTGGGTACCGTTGTCGGCCCGGCTGCGGCATTGCTGGCACTGATTTCGCCGAGTGATAACGACGATAACCAGTGCAGCACCGTATTGCAGCAGATGAAGCAGCAGAAGTAATCAGCTGCGATAGAGAACTTTGATAATGTGATAACCAAAGCCGGTCTTTACCGGCCCGTAAGGCGTTAACAGCGGGCAGGTAAAGACCGCTTTATCAAAGGCTGGCACCATCTGCCCCTGACGAAATTCCCCCAAATCACCGCCATTGCGGCCGGAAGGACAGGTTGAGTGCTTCTTTGCCAGCTGCTGAAAATTGCCACCCTTAGCCAGTTTCGCCAGAATCTCTTTTGCCAGCGCTTCCTCTTTCACCAGGATGTGTAAAGCCGCCGCGGTTTTCGCCATGTTGCTATCTCGGTTGTGTATAATTGCCGCCCAGTATAAACCCCTTTCTTTTGATTCAACTGAGCGATTTTTCCTATGCGTTTAAACCCCAGCCAACAACGCGCCGTCGAATTTGTTACCGGTCCCTGTCTGGTGCTGGCGGGCGCGGGATCGGGCAAAACCCGCGTAATCACCAATAAAATCGCCCATCTGATTCGCGAGTGCGGCTACCAGGCACGCCATATCGCGGCGGTCACCTTCACCAATAAAGCGTCGCGAGAGATGAAAGAGCGCGTAGCGCAGACGCTGGGTCGCAAAGAGGCGCGCGGCCTGATGATCTCGACCTTCCATACGCTGGGGCTGGAGATTATCAAGCGTGAAACCGCGGCGCTGGGCATGAAGTCCAACTTTTCGCTGTTTGACGACCAGGATCAGCTTGGCCTGCTGAAAGAGCTGACCAAAGAGTGGCTGGAAGAGGATAAGACCCTGCTGCAACAGCTGATCTCTACCGTTTCAAACTGGAAAAACGATCTGGTCGATCCTCCCCGGGCGGCCGCACTGGCACAATCGGAGCGCGATAAAATCTTCGCGCACTGCTATGCGCTTTATGACCAGCATCTTAAAGCCTGTAACGTGCTGGATTTTGACGATCTGATCCTGCTGCCGACGCTGCTGTTGCAGCGTAATCAGGAGGTGCGTGAACGCTGGCAACAGCGCATCCGCTATCTGCTGGTGGATGAGTATCAGGACACCAACACCAGCCAGTATGAACTGGTTAAGCTGCTGGTTGGCGCGCGGGCGCGCTTTACCGTAGTGGGCGATGACGATCAGTCGATCTACTCGTGGCGCGGCGCGCGACCCCAAAACCTGGTGCTGCTGAAAGAGGATTTCCCCGCGCTGGAAGTGGTGAAACTGGAGCAGAATTACCGCTCCTCCCAGCGCATCCTGAAAGCCGCGAATATCCTGATCGCCAATAATCCGCACGTGTTCGAGAAGCGCTTATTCTCAGAACTGGGCCAGGGCAGCGAGTTGAAAGTGGTGACTGCCAACAGTGAAGAGCACGAAGCGGAGCGGGTCACGGGTGAACTGATCGCCCATCACTTTATCAACAAGACGCAGTACAAAGACTACGCGATTCTCTACCGCGGCAACCATCAGTCACGGGTGTTTGAAAAGTTTCTGATGCAGAACCGTATTCCTTATCGCATCTCTGGCGGCACCTCGTTCTTTTCCCGCCCGGAAATCAAGGATCTGCTGGCTTATCTGCGCGTTCTGACCAATCCCGACGATGACAGCGCCTTTTTGCGCATCGTGAATACGCCGCGCCGCGAGATTGGCCCGGCGACGCTGCAAAAACTGGGCGAATGGGCCAACCTGCGCAATAAGAGTCTGTTTAATGCCAGCTTTGATGTCGGGCTGGGACAGACGCTGGGCGGGCGCGGGCTGGAACATCTGCAACGCTTCACCCACTGGCTGCATGAGATTATCCAGCTGACCGAACGCGAGCCGGTCAATGCCGTGCGCGACCTGATTCGCGGCATCGATTACGAAAGCTGGCTGTTTGAAACCTCGGGCAGTCCGAAAGCGGCAGAAATGCGGATGAAGAACGTCAATACGCTGTTTCAGTGGATGACGGAGATGCTGGAAGGCAGCGATCTGGATGAGCCGATGACTCTGGCGCAGGTGGTAACGCGCTTTACCCTGCGCGACATGATGGAGCGTGGGGAAAGCGACGAAGAGCTTGATCAGGTGCAGCTGATGACGCTACACGCCTCTAAAGGACTGGAGTTTCCTTATGTGTTTCTGGTGGGAATGGAGGAGGGACTGTTGCCGCATCAGAGCAGCATTGATGAGAACAACATCGAAGAGGAGCGTCGTCTCGCCTACGTCGGCATAACGCGGGCACAGAAGGAGCTGACCTTTACCTTATGTCGCGAACGTCGGCAATATGGCGAGTTAGTGCGGCCGGAACCGAGTCGTTTTCTGCTGGAGCTGCCGCAGGACGATCTGCAGTGGGAAACGGAGCGCAAAGTGGTCAGTGCTGAAGAGCGGATGAAAACCGGGCAGAGCCGCGTGGCGGGCCTGCGAGCGATGCTGGATAAGGCGAAGAAAGCCTAAACTCGAGGGTACAGCGCTGAGACGACGGCGGTTCGCCTCACGCTGACTTCACGCCCGTCGATTATGACAGGGTCAATAACCAGTGCACATAGGACTGATAATGGCTCTCCTGCTCCAGCAGCTCGGTGCGCAGCGGATGCGCCTCCAGCCAGCCGGCCGGCAAGGTCAGATGCAGCGCATCATCGTCGGCCTGCAGCCGGACTGCGGGCAGGGTATCGTCGCGACGGCGACTGGAGAAGATGATTGCCAGACGCAGCAGACGACACATCCGTTCCGCCAGCCGCGGCGGTAAGGCATTTTGCTGCGTCAGCAGCGCCAGGTCGATGCTGCCGCTCTGGTTTTGCAGCAGACAGGCCAGCAACTTTTTCTGCGCCGGAGTAAAGCCGGGCAGATCGAGGTGACGAACCAGGTAAGCCGCGTGCTGCGGCGCATGACGGAAGTCGACGCTCAGGCCAATTTCATGAATAGCGCAGGCGCTGAGCAGCAGCTCACGACAGCGCTGATCCAGTTTCCACAGCGTACAGACCTGACGGAAAAAACTTTCTGCCAACTGACGGACCCGATCGGCTTGCTCAACATCAATGCTAAAACGACGCTGCACGTTCTGTAGCGTGCGGGTGCGGATATCGCGATCGATTGGCAGATGCAGCATGCCGTAAACCAGTCCTTCACGCAGCGCGCCGCCCGCCAGCGTCATGCTATCAATACTCAGTTCCTGGAAGATGGCGATCAGAATCGACAGGCCGCTGGGAAACACCAGCGCCCGTTCCAGCGTCAGCCCTTCAATTTCCAGCTCTTCCAGCTTGCCGCACTGAATGGCACGTTGCTTCAGCTGCTGCAGTTTATTCAGGGTGATGCGCTCATCCATGCCCTGCGCCACCATGATCTCCTGCAGCGCCTGTACCGTGCCCGAGGCGCCGACGCAGGCTTGCCAGCCCTGTTGACGCAGTTGCGCGGCAATCGGGTGGATCATTTCACGTGCCGCCTGTTCAGCCTGGTCAAAGTTTTCCTTCGCCAGATGCCGATCGCTGAAAAAGCGTTCCAGCCAGGTGACGCAGCCCATCGACAGGCTGAACAACACCGTGGCGTGCGAGCCATCACCGGTCGCCAGTTCAGTGCTGCCGCCGCCGATATCGACCACCAGACGCTGATCGGAACCGCCGGTGGTGTGCGCCACGCCCTGATAAATCAGGCGCGCCTCTTCTTCACCGCTGATCACGTTGATGGTACAGCCGAGAATCTGTTGCGCCGTATCGAGAAATTCCTGCGCATTCGCTGCCAGACGCAGCGTGGCGGTCGCCACCACGCGGATCTGATCGAGAGGGATGTCCTGCAGTTGTTCAGAGAACAGTTTGAGGCATTGCCAGCCGCGCGACATCGCCTCAGCTGATAAATGGTTGCTTTTATCCAGACCGGCCGCAAGGCGTACCTTGCGCTTAATTTTCGCGATGGTCTGAATACTGCCAGACACCTCGCGCACCACCAACATATGAAAGCTGTTAGAACCTAAATCAATCGCAGCATAAAGTGACGATGCGCTTAGCATGGTGAGCTTAACCCGAACGTTTACGGTTGTTGTTGCGTGGTGCACCGCGACGATTGGCGTTATTTCCTCCGCGACGCGGACCGTTACCGGTGCGGCTACGCGCCAGGCGTTTAGGCGGCGGCAGATCGGTCAGTAATGCATCACTGTTGTACTTGCTGACCGGAATGCTGTGACCAATGTACTCTTCAATCGCAGGCAGGTTCAGTGCGTACTCTTCACAGGCCAGGCTGATAGAATGTCCGCTGGCACCTGCGCGACCCGTACGACCGATACGGTGAACGTAATCTTCGCAATCGTCCGGCAGATCGTAGTTAAACACGTGGGTAACGGCAGGAATATGCAGACCACGGGCGGCAACGTCAGTGGCAACCAGAATATCCACATCCCCTTTGGTGAAGTCGTCAAGAATGCGCAGGCGCTTCTTCTGAGCGACATCGCCGGTCAGCAGGCCGACACGGTGACCATCCGCAGCCAGATGGCCCCAGATATCTTCGCAACGGTGCTTGGTGTTGGCGAACACAATGGCACGATCCGGCCATTCTTCTTCCAGCAGGGTTTGCAGCAGGCGCATTTTCTCTTCGTTAGACGGATAGAAAAGCTCTTCCTGAATGCGGTGGCCGGTTTTCTGTTCCGGTTCCACTTCGACATATTCAGCACTGTTCATGTGCTCAAACGCCAGTTCACGCACCCGGTAAGAGAGGGTGGCGGAGAACAGCATGCTGAGTCGCTGGGTTGCCGCAGGCATCCGGCGGAACAACCAGCGAATGTCTTTAATAAAGCCGAGATCGAACATGCGGTCGGCTTCGTCCAGCACCATCACCTGAATGGCACCGAGGTTAACGTGGTTTTGCTTCGCGTAATCAATCAGACGGCCGGTCGTCCCGACCAGAATGTCGACGCCTTGCTCCAGCACTTTCAGCTGTTTATCGTAGCCATCACCGCCGTAAGCGAGACCCAGCTTCAGGCCCGTTGAGGCGGTAAGCGGTTCTGCATCGGCATGAATTTGCACCGCAAGTTCACGCGTTGGCGCGAGAATTAATGCCCGCGGCTGGTTAACCTGACGACCTTCAGCCGCAGGATGAGAGAGAAGATGATGAAACGTTGACGTCAGAAACGCCATCGTTTTGCCGGTACCGGTTTGCGCCTGGCCTGCAACATCACGCCCGGAAAGCGTAAAGGGCAGAGCTAACGCCTGAATCGGCGTGCAGTATTGAAAGCCTTTACTATCAAGGGCTTCAACCACTTTTGGGTGCAGGGCGAAGTCGGAAAACTTCTGTTCAGTTAAGTGTGTTTTGCTCATAGTGTGGTAGAATATCAGCTTACTATCGCTTTACGAAAGCGTATCCGATGAAATAAAGTCAACCTACATTGGTTTATATTACGCCAATTCGCCAGGCATAATCTTGTGGAGTAAAACATGAGCAGCGATAAAATCGTTCATCTGACTGATGACAGTTTCGACACCGACGTGCTGAAGGCCGACGGCGTTACACTGGTAGATTTCTGGGCTGAATGGTGTGGTCCTTGCAAAATGATCGCCCCAATCCTTGATGAAGTTGCAGAAGAGTATGATGGCAAACTGACCATCGCTAAGCTGAATATTGATGATAACCCAGGCACGGCACCGAAATACGGCATTCGTGGTATCCCGACGCTGCTGCTGTTTAAAAATGGTGAAGTCGCCGCGACCAAAGTGGGCGCGCTGTCTAAAGGCCAGCTGAAAGAGTTCCTGAACGCCAACCTGGCGTAATTCAGGGCTGAACGTTCGGCAGTGGTGAATTTATCTCCTGCTGCTGGACGTTCGCTTTTAGGCGTGCTAAGTTACCAATACTGCATTACGAACTTACCTTGTAGTTAGCATCTAAAGTTTTCCCTTGTTAAACCCTGTCGCACTGTACCTTATAAAGATAGAACGGTTTAGCAATCTGACGGTTAGCTCCAACTCTGGCATCGCAATCGACCGTCTCCTCGCTTCCAGGTCGCCAACCCAGACGATGATCGTCGAGAAGAGTCGAAAAGAGCCATTAACGGCATGGATTAATTGCCATACCATTCACGACAAACATTTCGAGTATTACCCCGAGTTTAAGAACCCATCACTATGAATCTTACCGAATTAAAGAATACGCCGGTTGCTGAGCTGATTACTCTCGGCGAAAATATGGGGCTGGAAAATCAGGCTCGCATGCGCAAGCAGGACATCATCTTCTCCATCCTGAAGCAGCACGCGAAAAGCGGCGAAGACATCTTCGGTGATGGCGTGCTGGAGATACTGCAGGATGGATTTGGATTCCTCCGTTCCGGAGACAGCTCCTACCTCGCCGGTCCTGATGATATCTACGTTTCCCCTAGCCAAATCCGCCGCTTCAACCTCCGCACAGGTGACACCATCTCTGGCAAAATTCGCCCCCCAAAAGAGGGTGAACGTTATTTTGCGCTGCTGAAAGTTAATGAAGTTAACTACGACAAGCCGGAAAACGCGCGTAATAAGATTCTGTTCGAAAACCTCACGCCGCTGCACGCGAATAAACGTCTGCGTATGGAGCGGGGTAATGGCTCAACGGAAGATTTGACGGCGCGCGTACTGGATCTGGCTTCACCGATCGGTCGTGGTCAGCGTGGTCTGATCGTAGCACCGCCGAAAGCCGGTAAAACCATGCTGCTGCAGAACATTGCGCAGAGCCTGGCGTATAACTACCCGGATTGCACCCTGATGGTGCTGCTGATCGACGAACGTCCGGAAGAAGTCACCGAGATGCAGCGTCTGGTCAAAGGTGAAGTTATCGCTTCTACCTTCGATGAGCCCGCTTCGCGCCACGTTCAGGTCGCTGAAATGGTGATCGAAAAGGCCAAGCGTCTGGTTGAACACAAAAAAGACGTGATCATCCTGCTCGACTCCATCACCCGTCTGGCGCGTGCTTACAACACCGTGGTTCCGGCATCAGGTAAAGTCCTGACCGGTGGTGTTGATGCCAATGCCCTGCACCGTCCGAAGCGTTTCTTCGGTGCGGCACGTAACGTGGAAGAGGGCGGCAGCCTGACCATCATCGCGACCGCGCTGGTAGACACCGGTTCGAAGATGGATGAGGTGATTTACGAAGAGTTTAAAGGTACCGGTAACATGGAACTGCATCTCTCACGTAAAATCGCAGAAAAACGCGTCTTCCCGGCGATTGATTACAATCGTTCTGGTACCCGTAAAGAAGAGCTGCTCACTTCTCAGGAAGAGCTGCAGAAGATGTGGATCCTGCGTAAGATTATTCACCCAATGGGCGAGATCGACGCGATGGAGTTCCTCATCAACAAGTTGGCGATGACCAAAACCAACGACGAATTCTTCGATATGATGAAGCGTTCCTAATCCGATACTGTAAAGCCGAACCACAGATTCGGCTTTTTTAGCTTAAATGCGCAGAAAATCGACCTTACGCCACGTCTCAACGTGGCGTTTTTCATTTGTGAGCTATAGGATTGAACACTGACAGGAGCATTTATAATGACTGTGGTAGTGGTGACGAATTAATGACCGTTCGTGCATCTCTTTATGCAGAATTCGGAATCCGACGCAGCGATAAACGCACTTTTTCGCGTATTGTTGCCCGGGATGTTAGCTGAGAGCGTTTAACGTGAATTTACTCACTATGAGTACTGAGCTTGGTTTAATTTTTCTCTTTTCCCTGGCTTTCCTCTTTTTTGCTCGAAAAGCAGCTAAAAAAATTGGTTTAGTTGATAAGCCTAACTCACGTAAACGCCATCATGGCGCGATTCCGTTGGTGGGCGGCATTTCTGTGTTCGCAGGTATCTGCTTCACCTTCGCAATAACCAATTATTATCTGCCGCATGCGCTGCTCTATCTGGGGTGTGCCGGGGTACTGGTGCTGGTTGGCGCGCTGGACGATCGTTTCGATATCAGCGTGAAAATCCGTGCCGTGGTACAGGCGCTCGTCGCCGTTGTGATGATGGTCGGTGCCAAACTTTATCTGCTCAGCCTCGGCTTTATTGTCGGTCCGTTTGAACTAATCGTCGGGCCGTTTGGCTACGTGCTGACGCTGTTTGCCGTCTGGGCGGCGATTAACGCCTTTAATATGGTCGACGGGATTGACGGCCTGCTGGGCGGACTCTCCTCAGTGACCTTCGCGGCGATGGGCATCATCCTCTACTTTGATGGCCAGACCAGCCTCGCCATGTGGTGCTTTGCGATGATCGCCGCCACGCTGCCCTACATTCTGCTTAACCTCGGCTTCCTCGGACGTCGCTTCAAAGTCTTTATGGGCGATGCGGGCAGCACGATGATCGGCTTCACCATCATCTGGATTCTGCTGGAAACCACGCAGGGCCTGAGCCATCCGATTACGCCGGTGACCGCGCTGTGGCTGATTGCCATTCCATTAATGGACATGGTGGCGATTATGTATCGCCGTCTGCGCAAAGGCATGAGCCCGTTCTCTGCCGACCGCCAGCATATCCATCATCTGATCATGCGCGCCGGTTTTAGCTCGCGTCAGGCCTTTGTCCTGATTACCGTTGCTGCCGCGATCCTCGCCGGTATCGGCGTTTTAGGCGAATACCTGGCGTTCATCCCCGAATGGGTGATGCTGCTGCTGTTCCTGGTGGCCTTTATGGTTTACGGCTACTGCCTGAAGCATGCGTGGCGCGTGGCGCGACGTGTCCGGCGGATCAAACGCCGTCTGAGCCATTACCGCGACGCCAAAAAAAACTTACCCCGCTAAGCGCTGATAAAGGATAACGCTGCCATGCCTGCTGACATTGTGGACAACGAACTGGATATTCGCGGCTTATGTTGCCGTTTATGGCGTGGCAAGCGCTGGATTGTCGGGCTGGCGTTGCTGTTTGCGCTGGTCGCCTGGCTGGCGACGCTGCTGATGAAACAGGTCTGGAGCACCACGGCGGTCACCGATCGCCCGACGGTGGACATGCTCGGATCTTACTATGCGCAGCAGCAGTTCCTCGCCAATCTGGATGTGCGCAACAATGCCCTGACCCTGGCCGCTCCGTCACCCACGGTGATGGATGAGGTCTATCAGGAATTCACCATGCAGCTTGCCTCATGGGATACACGCCGCGAGTTCTGGCAACAAACTGATTATTACAAAAGCCGAAAAACCGGTAATGCGCACAACGACGCTGCGCTGCTTGACGATATGATCAGCAATATTCTGTTTACGCCTGCTGATGCGGCGCACAACCTGCCGGATAACGTGCGGCTTAAAGCGGAAACCGCCGGCGATGCGAATAATCTGCTGCGTCAGTACATTGCCTACGCCAGCGAGCGTGCAGCCCGTCATCTGAACGAAGAATTCAAAGGGGCCTGGCAGGCGCGCACGGCACAGCTTCAGGCGCAGGTTAAGCGGCAGGAAGATGTGGCCAACGCGGTGTTTCAGCGTCAGCAACACCGGCTGGAGCAGGCACTGAAGATTGCCAGCCAGCAGGGTATTAATGAAAAGCAGGCGCGCGAAGCTGGTGAAAACCTGGCGGACAGCGACCTGTTTCTGCTGGGCAAGCCAGTTTTACAAGGGCAGCTCGAGACCCTGCGCGCTACCGGCCCGAACTTCGATATAAGCTATGATCAGAACAGAGCCATGCTGACTACGCTGGTCGCCGGCCCGACGCTGAACAGTAAATTCCAGACTTACCGCTACCTGCGTACCCCCGAAGAACCGGTGTCGCGTGATAGTCCACGCCGCCTGTTCATGATGATTATGTGGGGTGCCGTAGGGGCATTGGTTGGGGCTGGTGTGGCGCTGGCACGTCGTCCGCGTCTGATGTCAGACCAGCGTCATTGAGAGAAACAGTGTGAAAGTTCTGACAGTATTTGGTACCCGTCCCGAAGCGATTAAGATGGCGCCCCTGGTTCAGGCCCTGGCGCAGGATCCGGCGTTTGAATCGCGTCTGTGCGTCACGGCACAGCATCGTGAAATGCTCGATCAGGTGCTGCGCCTGTTTCAGCTGCAGCCGGACTATGACCTTAATATTATGCGTCCTGAGCAGGGGCTGACCGAGATCACCTGCCGCATTTTAGAGGGCATGAAAACCGTGTTGCTCGACTTCAGACCAGATATCGTGCTGGTTCATGGCGACACCACCACCACCTTAGCGGCCAGCCTGGCGGCGTTTTATCAGCAAATCCCGGTCGGCCATGTTGAAGCCGGACTGCGCACCGGTGATCTCGCGTCACCGTGGCCGGAAGAGGGGAACCGCAAACTCACCGGTCATCTCGCCCGTCTCCATTTCACCCCCACCTCGCGCTCGCGCCAGAACCTGTTGCAGGAAAATCTGCCGGATGCGCGCATCGTGGTGACCGGCAATACGGTGATTGATGCGCTGCTGTGGGTGCGCGATCGGGTGCTGGATGACTGCAATCTGAATGCCCAGCTGGCGGCGCGCTATCCGTTTCTCGACGCCAGCAAGAAACTGGTGTTGGTGACCGGCCATCGGCGTGAAAGCTTCGGTGACGGTTTCGAGCGGATCTGTAGCGCGCTGGCGCAGATTGCGCGTCAGCATCCGGAGGCGCAAATCGTCTATCCGGTGCACCTTAATCCCAACGTCAGCGAGCCGGTTAACCGCATACTCAGCGGCGTTGAAAATATCATTCTGATCGAGCCCCAGGAGTATCTGCCTTTTGTCTGGCTGATGAACCGTGCCTGGCTGATTCTCACCGATTCGGGTGGCATTCAGGAGGAAGCGCCGTCGCTGGGCAAACCGGTGCTGGTAATGCGCGATACCACAGAACGGCCCGAAGCGGTCGATGCGGGTACGGTTAAACTGGTAGGGACGGATATCGACAGAATCGTCGCGGAGGTCAGCACCTTGCTGACGGATGACAATGCCTGGCAGGCGATGAGCCATGCCCATAACCCGTATGGCGATGGCAAAGCCTGTGGCCGTATTTTGCAAGCCTTAAAAGATAACCGAGCCGACTTATGAGTTTTGAAACCATTTCCGTGATTGGACTGGGATACATTGGGCTGCCAACGGCAGCCGTTTTTGCCTCAAAGGGAAAAAAAGTAGTGGGTGTGGATATCAACGCCCGGGCGGTTGAAACCATCAATCGCGGTGCGATTCATATCGTGGAACCCGATTTAGACCAGGTGGTGCATGCCGCCGTCACGCGCGGCGATCTGCGGGCGACAACCCAGCCGGAAGCCGCCGATGCGTTTCTTATCGCCGTGCCGACGCCTTTTCAGGCAGAGCATCAGCCCGATCTGCGCTTCGTCCAGGCTGCAGCAGAGTCGATCGCACCGGTGCTGAAGCCGGGCGATTTAGTGATTCTTGAATCAACCTCGCCGGTTGGCACCACCGAGCAGATGGCTGACTGGCTGGCCGCAGCGCGTCCCGATTTGCGTTTCCCGCAGCACGGTGAAACGCCCGATATTTATATCGCCTACTGTCCGGAGCGGGTGCTGCCAGGCAAGGTGATGGTGGAACTGATTAATAACGATCGGGTAATTGGCGGCATGACGCCAGCCTGCTCGGCCCGCGCCAGTGAACTCTATCGGCTGTTTTTAAAAGGTGAATGCGTGGAAACCAACGCCCGCACCGCTGAGATGTGCAAGCTGACCGAAAACAGCTTCCGTGACGTTAATATCGCCTTTGCGAATGAGCTGTCGCTGATTTGCGCCGATCAGGGGATTAACGTCTGGGAACTGATTGCGCTGGCGAATCGCCATCCGCGCGTCAACATCCTGCAGCCCGGACCGGGCGTCGGCGGTCACTGCATCGCTGTCGATCCGTGGTTCATCGTGGCGCAGAATCCTGAGCTGGCGCGCCTGATCCGCACGGCGCGTGAGGTTAATGACGCTAAGCCGCAATGGGTACTGGATCAGGTCAAAACGGCAGTAGCGGACAGCCTGACGCAGACCGGTAAGCGTGCTACTGAGTTGACCATTGCCTGCTTTGGACTGGCCTTCAAGCCGGACATTGATGATCTGCGCGAAAGCCCGGCGATGGGTGTCGCCCGACTGATTGCTGACTGGCACAGCGGCAGCACCTGGGTGGTTGAACCGCACATCGACCAGATTCCTGCGGCCCTCAGGGATAAAGCCACGCTGGTCTCCAGTGAGCAGGCGCTGGCGCAGGCCGATATCCTGGTGATGCTGGTGGATCATCGCGCCTTCCGCGCAGTGGATGCCGCCGGGGTGCGCCAGCAGTGGGTGGTCGATACCAAAGGCGTCTGGCGATGAAACGTTTTCTGATCACTGGCGGTGCTGGCTTTATCGGATCGGCGCTGGTTCGTTTTCTGATTGCCGAAACGGACCACCAGGTGGTGGTGGTCGACAAACTCAGCTATGCCGGCAATCTTGCTTCGCTGAGCAGCGTCGCCGATTCGCCACGCTTTATCTTTGAGCAGGCTGATATTTGCGACCGGCCGGCGCTCGATCAGATTTTCGCCCGTCATCAACCCGACTGCGTGATGCATCTTGCTGCGGAAAGTCATGTAGATCGCTCTATTGACGGACCGATGGCCTTTATCGAAACCAACATTGTCGGGACTTACCAGCTGCTGGAAGCGGCGCGTTTTTACTGGCAGGCGCTGGATGTCGCGCGCAAAGCCGCCTTTATCTTTCACCACATCTCCACCGATGAGGTGTTCGGCGATCTGCATAGCAGTCAGGAATACTTTACCGAAACTACCCCTTACGCGCCGAGCAGCCCTTACTCTGCCAGTAAAGCCAGCAGCGACCATTTAGTCCGGGCCTGGCTGCGAACCTACGGTTTACCTACGCTGGTCACCAACTGTTCAAACAATTACGGTCCGTGCCACTTCCCGGAAAAACTGATCCCACTGACCATCATCAACGCCCTGGCGGGCAAAGCGTTGCCGGTGTACGGCAACGGACAACAGATCCGTGACTGGCTCTATGTCGAAGATCATGCTCGCGCGCTGTACCAGGTAGTCAGTCATGGCAAGCCTGGCGAGACGTACAATATTGGCGGCCATAATGAGCGGCGCAATATTGAGGTGGTGGAAACCGTATGCAGCCTGCTGGAAGAGCTGGCTGCAGATCAAAAACCGCAGGGGCTGGCCCATTATCGTGATCTGATCACCTACGTAACCGACCGTCCCGGCCATGACCAGCGGTACGCCATTGATGCCAGCAAAATCGCGCGAGAACTGGGCTGGCTGCCGCAGGAAACGTTTGAAAGCGGCATGCGTAAAACGGTTGCCTGGTATCTGGCGAATCCCGACTGGTGGCAGGCCATTCTCGACGGGCGCTACCGTGGTGAGCGCCTCGGCTTATCGCAATAATCAGCGAAAGGAGCAGCGATGAAAGGCATCATTTTAGCCGGAGGATCGGGAACACGGTTACATCCCATCACCCGTGCAGTTTCTAAACAACTGCTGCCGGTCTATGACAAACCAATGATCTACTACCCGCTGTCAGTTCTGATGCTGGCGGGTATCCGCGATATTCTGCTGATTACCACGCCGGAAGATCGGGCGCAATTTGAGCGTCTGCTGGGCGACGGAGCGGAATTTGGTCTGCGGCTCAGTTATGCGGTTCAGCCCCGTCCGGACGGTCTGGCGCAGGCGTTTATCATCGGTGAATCTTTTATTGGCGACGATAATTGCTGCCTGGTTCTGGGCGACAATCTCTACTTCGGCCAGGGATTCAGTCCGAAGCTACGAAAAGTGGTAGAGCAGAACCGTGGCGCGACCGTGTTCGGTTATCAGGTGATGGATCCCGAACGCTTCGGTGTGGTGGAGTTTGATGATGACTTTAAAGCGATTTCTATTGAAGAGAAGCCAAAGCAGCCGAAGTCTCGCTGGGCGGTAACCGGCCTCTATTTCTATGATAATCAGGTGGTCGACTTCGCCAGACAGGTTAAGCCTTCGCCACGCGGTGAACTGGAAATCACCGCCATTAATCAGATGTATCTTGAGCGCGGTGAGCTGACTGTCGAACTGCTGGGACGCGGATTCGCATGGCTGGATACCGGTACCCATGACAGCCTGGTGGAAGCGAGCATGTTTGTGCAGACGGTTGAAAAACGTCAGGGCTTCAAGATTGCCTGTCTGGAAGAGATCGCCTGGCGTAACAGCTGGCTGAGTGATGACCAGCTACGTGCGGCAGGCGAAGCGCTGACCAAAACCGGCTACGGCCAATATCTGCTGGATCTGTTACATGCCCGTCCACGTCAATATTAATCCCCTTCGCTGGGAGAGTCAGTTCTTCGGTGTTGAGACCGTGCGGCTGGATCTTAACGGTGACACCGCCCTGGATGCAGCGCTGCAACATCCCTGCGCGCTGCTGCAGGTCAAAGTGCCCGCCAGCCAGACCGCGCTGATTGATACGCTGCAGCAGCACCGGTTCCAGCTGGTGGAAGGCGAAGCGGATCTGACGCTGCCGATTAACCAGACCGAACGACAGGTCGGCATTCGGATTGCACGCGAGGCGCAAATTCCGGCCCTGCGCGAGGCGGCCTCACAGCTGTTCAGTCAGAGTCGCTTTCGTGCGCCGTGGTATGCGCCCGATGCCAGCGGGCGTTTCTACGCCCAGTGGATTGAAAACGCGGTGCGTGGCACCTTTGATCATCAATGCCTGGTGGCTGCGGATGCGGCAGGCCAGCTACAGGGCTTCGTCTCGTTGCGTGAAGTGGACGGCGACGCTCGTATCGGTTTGCTGGCGGTGCTGCCTGACGCGCAGGGCCAGGGACTGGGCCAACGGCTGATGCTGGCGGCAGCGGACTGGGCGCGGGTGCGGCGACTGGTGCAGCTTCGGGTCGCCACTCAGCTCAGCAATCTCACGGCGATGCGCCTCTATTTACGCAGCGGTGCCCGCATCGACAGCACCGCCTACTGGTTCTACAGGAAAGGTCATGATTCCATTTAATGCACCCCCGGTTGTGGGCACCGAAATTGAGTACATGCAGTCGGCGATGAACAGCGGCAAGCTGTGCGGAGACGGCGGTTTTACCCGTCGCTGCCAGCAGTGGATGGAGCAGCGCTTTGGCAGTAAAAAAGTGCTGCTGACCCCCTCCTGCACCGCGTCGCTGGAGATGGCCGCGCTGTTGATCGATCTGCAGCCGGGCGATGAAGTGATCATGCCGAGCTACACCTTCGTCTCTACCGCCAACGCCTTTGTGCTGCGCGGCGCCCGCATCGTGTTTGTCGATGTGCGTCCCGACACCATGAATATCGACGAGACGCTGATTGAAGCCGCCATCACCGAAAGAACCCGCGCTATCGTGCCGGTGCACTACGCCGGCGTCGCCTGTGAAATGGACACCATAATGGCGCTGGCGGCGAAGCATAAGCTGTTTGTCATTGAAGATGCGGCGCAGGGCGTGATGTCACGCTACAAAGGCCGTGCGCTGGGCACTATAGGTCACATCGGTTGTTTCAGCTTCCATGAAACCAAGAACTACACCGCTGGTGGTGAAGGCGGGGCGACGTTAATTAACGATGCCAGCCTGGTTGAACGCGCCGAAATCATTCGCGAAAAAGGCACTAACCGCAGCCAGTTTTTCCGCGGTCAGGTGGATAAATATACCTGGCGCGATATGGGATCAAGCTACCTGATGGCCGATTTGCAGGCAGCCTATCTCTGGGCGCAGCTGGAAGCGGCTGAACGCATCAACCAGCAGCGGTTGCGCATCTGGCAGCGTTATCATGATGCGTTACAGCCGCTGGCGGAGCAGGGGCGAATCGCGCTGCCGGTGATCCCCGCTAACTGTGAGCACAACGCGCATATGTTTTACATCAAACTGCGCGATCAGGACGACCGTCAGGCGTTGATTAACTGGATGAAAGAAGCCGAGATACTGACGGTATTCCACTACATTCCGCTACACAGTTCGCCGGCTGGCCAGCGTTTCTCGCAGTTTTTCGGCGACGACCGCTTCACCACCGTTGAGAGTGAACGCCTGCTGCGCCTGCCATTGTTCTATAACCTGTCGGATAACAACCAGAGCACGGTTATCAGCTCGCTGCTGAGCTTCTTTTCCTGATGTCACTGGCCAGAGCTTCAGTGTGGACCGCATCGTCCACGCTGGTAAAAATCGTTGCCGGACTGCTGGTGGTCAAACTGCTGGCGGTCAGCTTCGGGCCGGAGGGCGTCGGTCAGGCGGGTAACTTTCGTCAGCTGATTACCGTGCTGGGCGTGCTGGCGGGGGCCGGAATTTTCAACGGCGTCACCAGCTATGTGGCGCAGTATCAGCAGCAGCCCGAACGGTTACGGGCGCTGGTCGGTACCGCCTCAACCCTGGTGCTGGGCTTTTCCGGCGTGCTGGCGCTGCTGTTCCTGCTGGCGGCAGGCCCGATCAGCAGCGCGCTGTTTGGTCACGATCGCTATCAGAACGTGATCCGCGTGGTGGCGTTTCTTCAGCTCGGTATCGCCTGGGCGAACTTTAGTCTGGCGCTGCTGAAAGGGTATCGTGATGCGCGCGGCAATGCGCTGGCGCTGATTCTCGGCAGCCTGATTGGCGTCGCCGGTTATCTGTTGTGCTGGTGGTTTGGTGGTTATCAGGGCGCACTGATCGGTCTGGCGCTGGTGCCGGCACTGTTGCTGGTGCCGGCAGTGGTGTTGCTGAAACGCCGCGTACCCTTGCCGCTCAGCTGGCTGCGTCCGCAATGGCAGCCCGAGCTGGCGCGTAATCTGGCTAAATATACCCTGATGGCGTTAATTACCACCGTGACGCTGCCGGTAGCCTGGGTAATGATGCGTAACCTGCTGGCGCAGCAGCAGGGCTGGGCGCAGGTCGGACTGTGGCAGGGCGTAACCAGCATCTCCGATGCCTATCTGCAATTTATCACCGCCACCTTCAGCGTCTGGCTGCTGCCGACGCTGGCGCGACTGGATAACAAACGCGATATTGCCCAGGAAATTGGCCGGGCTCTGCGCTTTGTGCTGCCGGCGGTAGCGGTGGCCAGTTTCGCGGTCTGGATCCTGCGGGATGTTGCCATCAGCCTGCTGTTTTCCGACGCGTTCCGTGGCATGCGCGATCTGTTTGTCTGGCAACTGTGCGGTGATGTTTTTAAAGTGGGTGCCTATGTTTTCGGATATCTGGTGATCGCCAAGGCCTCGCTGCGCTTTTATGTTCTGACTGAGATCAGCCAGTTTGTATTGCTGACGCTGTTCTCACGCTGGCTAATCCCGTTACAGGGCGCGACGGGTGCGGCGCAGGCCTACATGTTTACCTATATGGCTTACTTTGCCCTGTGTTGTGGCGCTTTTATGGTTTATTGCCGGAAAAAATGACTTTAATTCACGTTTTGGGATCGGATATTCCCCACCACAACCTCACGGTGCTGCGTTTCTTCAACGACATACTGAGCGTTGAACAGCCCACGGCCACGCCACGCCATTTTATGGTGGTGACGCAACAGCCTGAGAGCTTTTCGCCGTTCAGCGCCTTACAGATTGAGTGCTTTGCCAGTAAAAAAGCGCTGGCGCAGGCGGTATTGCAGCGCGCCAGGCAGCGTCAGCAACGCTTTTTCTGCCACGGTCAGTTCAATCCCTGGCTCTGGCTGGCGTTACTCAGCGGCAAGCTGCATCGTTCCCAGCTGTTCTGGCACGTGTGGGGCGCTGACCTGTATGAAGATTCTCGCAGCCTGAAGTTTCGCCTGTTCTATTTTCTACGCTGGCTGGCGCAGGGGAGGGTAGCGCACGTTTTTGCCACCCGCGGCGATCTGCATCATTACCAGCAACGCCATCACCGGGTACCCGGTTCGTTACTCTATTTCCCGACCCGCATGCCGGAGGCCGCGGTCCACTCTGCGCCCGATTCGAGGTTTACCCTGCTGCTGGGAAATTCAGGCGATCCGAGTAACCGGCATATCGACGGACTCAAGGCGATCCGCGCGCAGTTTGGCGACCAGGTGCGTATCGAGGTGCCGCTGGGATATCCGCCGAATAATCAGGCCTATATCAGTCAGGTGCGGGCCGCGGCTGAGGCGCTGTATCCGCAGGGGCAGGTGAACCTGATTAGTGAACAAATGGCGTTTGATGACTATTTAGCGCTGCTGGCGCGCTGCCACGTCGGGTATTTTATGTTTGAACGTCAGCAAGGGATCGGGACCTTGTGTCTGTTAATCCAGGCCAACGTACCTTTTGTCCTGAGCCGTAAAAACCCGTTCTGGCGTGATGTGGCGGAGCAGCAGTTACCGGTGCTGTTTAGCGAAGATGCGCTCTCGCCTGCAGTGATTACCGAGGCGCGTCGTCAGCTGGCGGGTTGCGACAAACAGGCGATCGCCTTTTTCGCGCCCGGCTATCTGGCCGGATGGCGTTCAGCATTACGCCTCAGCGAAGGGGAGTTGTCATGAGCCTTGTGCAGTTTAGCGGTCTGCTGGCGGTCTACCTGCTGTCGCTGGGTTTTATTCTGACCCTGACCTGGCGGGAGTTTAAGCGCGTGCGTTTTAACTTCCATCTGTTCTTCACGCTGCTGTTCTTACTGACTTTTTACTTCGGCTTTCCGCTGACCAGCGTGCTGGTGTTCCGTTTTAATGTTGAAGTGGTGCCGGTAGCGTCTCTGCTGCAGGCGCTGCTGTCGGCCACCGGATTTTATGCCATCTATTACGTCAGCTATAAGGTCCGACTGCGGCCCGCGAACGCCCCGCCGGCCAAACCCTGGCTGCAGATGAACCGGGTCGAAACCCACCTGACCTGCGTGATCCTGGCGCTGGTGGCGCTGGGCACCGTGACGGTGTTTTTCATCCATAACGGTTTTCTGCTGTTCCGTCTGACCGCCTATAACCAGATTTTCTCCAGTGAAGTCTCTGGCGTGGCGCTTAAGCGCTTCTTCTATTTCTTTATTCCGGCGATGTTGATCCCCTATTTTTTGCGTCCGACACGACGCAACTGGCTGCTGTTTCTGGTAGTAACCGTCGCTTTTGGTCTGCTGACCTACGCGCTGGTCGGCGGTACCCGTGCCAATATCATTATCGCGTTTGCCCTGTTTCTGTTTATCGGCATTACCCGCGGCTGGATTACGCTGTGGATGCTGGCAACTGCGGGCGTCATGGCGATTGCCGGCATGTTCTGGCTGGCGCTGCGGCGTTATAACCTCGACGTGATGGGCGATGAAGCCTTTTATACCTTTCTCTACCTGACGCGTGATACCTTCTCGCCGTGGGAGAACCTGGCGTTACTGCTGGATAACTATGCCCGCATTGAATTTCAGGGACTGGCGCCGCTCTGGCGTGACTTTTATGTGTTTATTCCCAGCTGGTTGTGGCCGGATCGTCCGCTGGCGGTGCTGAACAGCGCTAACTACTTCACCTGGGAAGTGCTGAATAACCATTCGGGACTGGCGATCTCGCCAACGCTGATCGGTTCGCTGGTGGTGATGGGCGGCGTCTGGGCAATCCCGATCGGTGCGGTGGCGGTGGGGATGATTATCAAAGTCTTCGATGCACTCTATGCGCGAGGCTGCCAGGAAACCAATCGCTACAGCGGGGCTATTCTGCAAAGTTTCTGTTTTGGCGCGGTGTTCAACATGATCGTGCTGGCGCGTGAAGGTCTGGATGCGTTTGGCTCACGCGTGGTGTTTTTCGCTATTATTTTTGCCGCCTGTCTGGGCGTGGCTAAATTACTATTTTGGTTATTGGATCGCGCCGGTTTAATTCGCGACCGCAGCGAGCGGGTGCTGCATAGCCCCTCCTGATTAACCTCTGGGATTGACGGAAGATATGACAAAGTTACCTGACTCGCCGCAGTACCGGATTCGCGGCGTCGCGCTGTATGGCTTCGACAGCATGCCGTCGGCGGTGGATTTTTTAATGCCGCCGCAGGGCGTGCGGAGCGGCATCTTAGTCGCCATCAATGCAGAAAAGATTCTGACTGCCGAACGGGATGAGGGATTACGTAACCTGTTAACGCAGGCCGAGTTCGCCTATCCGGACGGCATCAGTATCGTCCGTTCAATCCGTAAAAAATACCCGCAGGCGTCGGTACAGCGCATTGCTGGCGCAGACTTATGGGAAGCCCTGATGGAGCGGGCCGGACGTGAGGGCACCCCGGTGTTCCTGATCGGTGGGCGTCAGGCGGTGCTGGATGAAACCTGCGACAAGCTGCGTCGTCAGTGGAATGTAAACATTGTCGGGGCGCAGGATGGTTATTTTGCGCCAGCCGATCAGGATGCGCTGTTTGCCCGCGTGGCCGCCAGCGGTGCGAAGCTGGTGACGGTTGCACTGGGTTCACCTCGCCAGGAGCTGTTAATGCTGGCGTGCCGCGCCCACTGGCCTGATGCGCTCTATATGGGTGTCGGTGGCACCTATGATGTTTTCACCGGTCATGTGAAGCGCGCACCTAAAATCTGGCAGCGACTCGGACTGGAATGGCTTTATCGGTTGATCAGGCAGCCAGGCCGCTGGCGCAGGCAATTAAAACTGCTGAAATATTTGCGCTACCACTGGCGTGGCGATCTCTGATATTGCTGATTAATGCCGCATTTTTACCCGGAAGGTGGGGAGAAGTGCACTATTTGTCGACGAAATGCACAAAGCGTAATCAAACGCGTTTTTTTATTGAAAAAGCACTAGACACGATGGGCGCTTATCTCTAGTATGCACATCCGCAACGGCGCTACGCGCCCGTAGCTCAGCTGGATAGAGCGCTGCCCTCCGGAGGCAGAGGTCTCAGGTTCGAATCCTGTCGGGCGCGCCATATCGTTTGTGCGCATGAGCTTCGGTGGTTTGATTTACCGCGTTAGTTGGCAGTAAAGATTTAGATGCTGCAGGTTTTAAACTTGTAACATTCGGTACAGTGGTGGCTATAGCTCAGTTGGTAGAGCCCTGGATTGTGATTCCAGTTGTCGTGGGTTCGAGTCCCATTAGCCACCCCAGATTTTGCTGGGATACGCGAAGGTGGCGGAATTGGTAGACGCGCTAGCTTCAGGTGTTAGTGTCTTAACGGACGTGAGGGTTCAAGTCCCTCTCTTCGCACCAGGCAAAACCGTTAAAAAAATCGGCGAGTAGCGCAGCTTGGTAGCGCAACTGGTTTGGGACCAGTGGGTCGGAGGTTCGAATCCTCTCTCGCCGACCATTTTAGAAACCTGTCTGAAAAGACAGGTTTTTTTTCGTCTGTAGCAAAAGAGGATGAGAACCTCCGAAGGAGGTTTGAGCCGAGCGCAGCGAGACAACGTTGCTTCAACAACGTCCCGCAGGGCAGGCTCGCAGAGCCAGGTAATCCTCTCTCGCCGACCATTTTAGAAACCTGTCTGAAAAGACAGGTTTTTTTTCGTCTGTAGCAAAAGAGGATGAGAACCTCCGAAGGAGGTTT
>NZ_JBNPYB010000007.1:190666-243122 GCF_050432985.1 Pantoea sp. AN62
TGAGCCGAGCGCAGCGAGACAACGTTGCTTCAACAACGTCCCGCAGGGCAGGCTCGCAGAGCCAGGTAATCCTCTCTCGCCGACCATTTTAGAAACCTGACTGAAAAGACAGGTTTTTTTTCGTCTGTCGGTTAGCGAAAGACCGGCCGCGTCGCTATTCTGCGACAGTTAACCTGTTGATTTTATAAGGATGTTCGACAGTTTCTCGTGGCTGTCTCCAGAGAGAGACAGCGAAGCGGACCGGTGTCGCTGAATACCGACACTCGCGGCAGGCTGTTTACGTCACCTTATTCCGTATTTTTATTAAATAACTGATTTAAAAAGGCTTTGAAAATAAAATCTAAGCTGGCATGAATTATGCAATAATAAACCTGTAGATGCTCATTCCACCTCTTATGTTTGCTGATGCAACATAAACCTGGGAATGATGCAGAGCCAATTTTTAGGTACCTGTTGTCTGCCTGCCTGTATCGCGAAAGTCTTACAGGGTTAACAGACACCACGTTGAGTCAGGTACCTCCCGGTTGTCTTACCGACCTGATCTTGCACCTGCCTATGGCAGGTGTTTTTTTATCTGCGGTTTACTGCCGGCTGGCGGTAAATGTCGGGCACAAAAAAGCCGGGCAAGCCCGGCTTTTATCTTTCTCTCCGGCCAATCAGGCGCCGGGATTGTTCTTCAGCGTCAGCAATAAGCCTTCACGACGCATCTTTGCCGCTTCTTCCGGGCGACGCAGGCGATCGTATACATCCGCCAGCCAGGCATAGTCGAACGCATCAGGACGCTGTGCCAGCGCCTGCTGCAGCGCTTCGGCCGCCTGTTGCCATTCACCATGACGCATCAATAGCTGACCCAGCGTACTGTGCAGCAGCGGCGTAGCACCATGCTGTTTAATCTGCTGGCGTAACGCTTTCTCCAGCGCTTCCGGATTCCCGCTCTTGATGCGTGGCATCAGCAGCACCAGCCGATCGTCATAGTGGCGTTTCAGCCCCTCCAGGACGATTGACTGCGCGGTATCGTGATCGTCACACTCAATCAGGTGGTCAGCCATCGCGACCTGCAGCGTGGTTTCCTGACGGGTTTTGCGGCTCAGATTGCCCCACCAGCGCTTCAGTCCGTCGCTACCCTGATCGGCCATCGCCTGACTCATCAGGCCCAGCCAGGCCTGTTGCTGCAGGGCAGCGCGGTGATCGTCATCGCCAACCTGTGCTTTCTGCATCGCCGGTAGAATATCCAGCAGGGCGCTCCAGGCGCCGGTACGGATATAAGCCTGCTCGGCCAGGCGCAGCACTTCAGGATGGCGCGGCGCAACTTCCAGTAAACGATCGATGCTGTGACGCGCGGCGTGATCTTCATTACGCGCCAGCTGAATACGCGCACGGGCAATTTCCACCGGAATGGTGTTGCTGTCTGACAGTTCAGCCGCCCGCTCCAGATGCTGATTGGCGCGGACTTCATCGCCACGCTGTTGAGCTGCTTCCGCCGCCAGCAGGTAGTTGGCGACCGGCACATCGGCATGATCGGCATCTTTAGACAGCAGTTTTTCAACCTGACGATGGTCGCCTTCCGCCAGCTTCATCAGCGCGGACTGGGTATGACGCTGGGCGCGACGACGTTTACGACCGGTAAACCAGCCGCGGGTACGGGCACCGGTATGCAGCACGCGACGCAGCAGCCATTCCACGGCCAGAATCACCAGCAGGCTGATGATCAGGATAATCACCAGCCCGGTCACACTGGTCTCGATATTCCAGTTATCGGTCTGAATCAGCACGTAGCCCTGATGACCAGCGATCATCGGTCCCAGCACCACGCCAGCAATCAGCAGGATAAAGAGGATAAATACCTTAAGCATGCTTAGCCTCCCTGCTGATTAGCAGCGGCAGAGGGTTGCGCTAACAGGTTCCGCACGCGGGTTTGCATCAGCTGCTCAAGTAACGGCTGGCTTTCGAGGTTGTCCGGCAGATCCATATTGATGCTCTGCTGGCTCAGCTCATCCAGCTGGGCGAGAAACGCTTTGGTGGCGGCATCATTGGTATCGTACCAGGCGCGAACCCAGGCGGAGACGGTGTCGATCGACTGTTTGTAGATCTCATCCTGATGACGCGGAACCGCCTGAGCGGCAATCAGCAGACGGGAACGAATGTTCTCACGCAGATAAACATCCTGATTAGGTGCCAGCAGCGGTTGTGCGGTGTTATCACGGCGACGGATGGTAATAAAGTCATCCATAAAGTTGTGCCAGCTTTTCACCAGATTCTGTCGCCATTCGCGCACTGAACCTGACAGCTCACCACCGTCGCTGTCCATCGGCGCATCATCGCTGTCGTTATCGGCCAGACGCAGATTGTCGACATTGTTCGACAGCTGATTCAGCTTCAGGATCACGCCATCATAGTCGACCTGGCTGACCGATGAGAGGGTGCTGATATCCTGGGTTAACGCGCGACGGACATTCATCACGCTCGGGTCGTTCATGTCAGCCAGGCTGGCATCGGCGCTTTTCAGCAACGCGGCGGCGGTGGTGACATCCTGATCGCTCCACAGTTTGCGACCCGCCAGTTTCACCAGGTAATCCGCCTGCGCCAGCAACCAGCTGCGCACGTCGTTGCCTGAAATCACAGCCACTTTCTCACGCAGCGTTTCCAGCTCTTTGGCAGAGGCGCCCTGTTGGGCTTCCGCCTTCTGCAGCGCGGTTTCGGTGCTACTCAGCTGCTGCGTTAGCTGCTGTTTGTCGTTGCTGGCCTGCTGCTGAAGCGCGCTAAGCTGTTCGCTCAGACGCTGGTTGGTTTGTGCCTGTAAATCAGCCTGATGTTTCCCATTAAGGTATAAACCTGCACCAATCGCCAGCGCAATGACGATCGCAACCGCACCCAGCACCATGCCACCGTTTTTTGCTTTACGGGGTGGTGTGGCGTTGCTGGCAGCAGAGCGGTCGACCGCTGGGGTGGTTTCTTCAACCATGGCGGAGGAGTCTTTTTGTTCCGTCATATGTGGCACATCCCATTGTTAAAGTTCAGCGTAACGCGCGCAATAGCGCATCGTTATCGGCACCATCGGCTACCTGAATATCCTGCCAACCCAATCCTGCGGCCAGGGTAGCCAAACGTTCACTGACGACAATCAGTCGGCAGTTGAGCAGCCATTCCTCGCGATCGATCGCGGGGAACAGCGAAAAAAGCTGTTGTAACATTTCTCCACTGGTCACCACCAGCACCGAGACGCCGCGATCGCGCCATCGCCGGCCTTCTGTCGCACCGTTATAGTGTTTCTGACAGCGCTGGTAGCAGGCGGCAAACGACACCTCTGCGCCGCGTTGCGTTAAGGTCTCCGCCAGTAGCTCCCGGCCGGGGTTACCGCGCAAAATCAGCGCACGCTTATGGGCAACCAGCTGCAGCGTATTTAACTGAATTAACTCTTCACTGGTTTCATGTGCATGCGGCCAGGTCACCTGCTGACCACTGACGGTATGGAACGCCAGCGCAGTGGATCGACCAATTGCATAATAGTCCAGCCCGGGGGGCCACGCTGTGACGGCGTGTTGAGCGTAGTGGATAACCTGCTGCGACAGGATAAAAACCAGATCGCCAGGTTGCAGATCGGCTAACTTTTGCGGCAGATGAGGCAGGTCGACGCCCGGCGCGAATTCAATCAGCGGCAGGCTCCATGCCTGCTTACCCAGGGCATGCAGGCGTGATACCAGCTCTGCTGCTGCGGGTTCCGGACGCGTCACCAGAATGGTCATGCCGGCGGCTGCCCCTGGTAAACTTCACGCAGGATTTCACGCGCGCCGCCGTTAAGCAGCTCATCGGCAAGTGAAATGCCCATCTGTTCTGCCTGATCGCGCGGCCCGCGGCGCTCGCCGCTGACCATCACGCTGCCATCCGGCGCGCCGACCATGCCACGTAGCCAGAGCTCATCGCCTTCCAGCACCGCAAAGCTGCCGATGGGCACCTGACAACCGCCTTCTAAGCGGGTATTCATGGCGCGTTCTGCTTTGACGCAGACGGCGGTATCATCGTGGTTTAACGCCTGCAACAGGCTGATTAAGTGGCTGTCGTTGAGACGGCACTCAATGCCGACCGCGCCCTGACCGACCGCGGGCAGGGAAACATCTGCCGGCAGCGCCTGACGGATCCGATCCTGCAGTCCGAGGCGCTTCAGTCCGGCGACGGCCAGAATAATGGCGTCATAGTCGCCAGCATCGAGTTTACCCAATCGGGTACCGACGTTGCCACGCAGCGAGCGGATCACCAGATCCGGACGACGGGCGCTGATCTGACACTGACGGCGCAGGCTGGAGGTGCCGACGACCGCGCCATGCGGCAGGGCATCAATGGAGTCATAGTGATGAGAAACGAACGCATCGCGCGGATCATCGCGCTCGCAAATGGTGACCAGACCCAGACCGGCAGGGAAATCGACCGGCACATCTTTCATTGAGTGCACCGCCATGTCGGCCCGGCCATCCAGCATCGCCTGTTCGAGCTCTTTGACAAACAGCCCCTTGCCGCCCACTTTAGCCAGCGGCGTATCAAGGATAATGTCACCTTTGGTGACCATCGGCACCAGCTCAACCTGCAGGCCAGGATGGGCGCTCATCAAGCGTTGCTGTACATAATGTGCCTGCCATAATGCCAGCGGGCTTTGTCTTGTAGCAATTCTGAAAATTTTGTCTAACATGCTGTTAACCATTTTGATCGTTCACTGAATATCCTATCATCTATGAGGGAATGCTGTCAGTTTCAACGGATTGAAAACGGCCTGCTCACGGATTAGGCCCGATTTATCAAGGCTCATTTGATACCGATGCTGAAAAGGCGGGAAGCCAGTAAGAACGTGCTAAACTGTTAAGTAGCGCAACTTTCTTTACGGTCAATCTGCCGAGTGTTAGATTGATCACGTTTCCAGCAATAATCTGCCCACTTTTTCACTTTATAAGCGGCAGATGGTGGAAACAGGGTGCTTAAACACTGGGACAATCAGGCGAAACGTCTTGTACCTCTACATTGAGACACTGAAACAGAGACTGGATGCAATCAACCAGCTGCGCGTCGATCGTGCACTGGCTGCCATGGGACCCGCTTTTCAGCGCGTCTACAGTCTGCTGCCAACCTTATTACATTATCAACATCCGCAGATGCCGGGTTACCTTGAAGGTAACGTTCCACATGGCATCAGCTTCTTCACGCCTGATGAAAATCAGCGTCAGCTACTGGCCGATTTGACCGGCGACAGCGATCTGCGCCTTGCCGATGCGCCAAAAGGCGAAATGCCGATCACCGCGATCTATTCGATGGGCAGCACCTCGTCGGTCGGTCAGAACAGCGTGTCGGATCTCGACATCTGGGTCTGTCATCAATCCTGGCTGGACAATGAAGAGCGCCTCAATCTGCAGCGTAAATGTACCATGCTGCAGAAATGGTGCGTCTCAATGGGCGTGGAAGTGAGCTTCTTCCTGATCGATGAGAACCGTTTCCGGCATAACGAAAGCGGTAATCTGGGCGGTGAAGATTGCGGTTCGACCCAACATATTCTGCTGCTGGACGAGTTTTACCGCACGGCGGTGCGCATGGCGGGTAAACGTATCCTGTGGAACATGGTGCCCGGTGAAGAAGAGCACCATTATGACGACTATGTGATGTCGCTCTACGCCAAGGGTGTGTTGACGCCAAACGAATGGCTCGATCTGGGCGGCCTTGGCACGCTGTCGGCGGAAGAGTACTTCGGTGCCAGCCTGTGGCAGCTGTATAAAAGTATCGACTCGCCGTATAAAGCGGTGCTGAAAACCCTGCTGCTGGAAGCCTACAGCTGGGAATACCCGAATACACAACTGCTGGCGATGGACATCAAACAGCGCCTGCACGACGGCGAAATCATCTGCTTCGGGCTTGATCCCTATTGCATGATGCTGGAACGCGTTACGCATTATCTGACCAGCGTGGACGATCAGCCACGTCTCGATCTGGTGCGCCGCTGTTTCTACCTCAAAGTGTGCGAGAAACTCAGCACCGAAGAACATCAGCATCGCACCGGATGGCGGCGTGAAATTCTGTCGCAGCTGGTGAAAGAGTGGGGCTGGGATGACGAGAAAATAGCCATCCTGGATAACCGCGCAGAGTGGAAAATCGAGCGGGTGCGTGAAGCGCACAATGAACTGCTGGATGCGATGATGCAGAGTTATCGCAACCTGATCCGGTTTGCCCGCCGCAACAATTTAAGCGTCAGCGCGAGTCCGCAGGACATCGGCGTGTTGACCCGTAAACTGTACGCTGCGTTTGAAGCACTGCCAGGCAAGGTTACCCTGGTCAACCCGCAGATTTCGCCCGATCTTTCTGAGCCGAACCTGACCTTTATTCATGTGCCGCCTGGCCGGGCCAACCGCGCTGGCTGGTACCTGTATAATCAGGCACCGGACATGGATTCGATCATCAGCCATCAGCCGCTGGAATATAACCGCTATCTGAATAAGCTGGTGGCGTGGGCGTGGTTTAACGGTCTGCTGACCCGCAAAACCCGGCTGCACATTAAAGGCAATGAGATCTGCGATCTGGCGCGTCTGCAGGAGCTGGTCAATGACGTCTCCAGTCATTTCCCGCTTCGCCTGCCGGCCCCGACGCCAAAAGCGCTCTACAGCCCGTGTGAAATTCGTCACCTCGCGATTATCGTCAACCTCGAGCACGATCCAACCTCGGCGTTCCGTAATCAGGTGGTGCACTTCGACTTCCGTAAGCTCGACGTGTTCAGCTTCGGCCAGCAGCAGCAGTGCCTGATTGGCAGTATCGACCTGCTCTATCGTAACTCGTGGAATGAAGTGCGTACGCTGCACTTCAGCGGCGAACAGGCGATGATCGAAGGGCTGAAAACCATTCTTGGCAAGATGCATCAGGATGCCGCGCCGCCGGATACGGTCGAAGTGTTCTGCTACAGCCAGCATCTGCGCGGGCTGATTCGGACCCGCGTGCAGCAACTGGTGTCGGAATGCATTGAGCTACGGCTTTCCAGTACGCGACAGGAGCCGGGTCGCTTCAAAGCGCTGCGTATGGCCGGCCAGACCTGGGGTCTGTTCTTTGAACGCATGAGCGTTTCGGTACAGAAGCTGGAAAACGCCGTCGAATTTTACGGCGCGATTTCCAATAACAAGCTGCACGGCCTGTCGATCAAGGTGGAAACCAACCAGACGCCGCTGCCGCCGGTGGTTAACGGCTATGCCAGCGAAGGCATCATCCAGTTCTTCTTTGAAAACACCACCGATGAGCGCGGTTTCAACATCTACATTCTTGATGAGACTAACCGGGTTGAGGTTTACCATCACTGCGAAGGCAGCAAAGAGGAGCTGGTGCGAGACGTCAGCCGTTTCTACTCCTCGTCGCACGATCGCTTTACCTACGGCTCAAGTTTTATCAACTTCAACCTGCCGCAGTTCTATCAGATCGTGAATACCGGTGAACGTTTCCAGGTGATTCCGTTCCGCAGCCAGACGCTGACGCAGCTGTGCGCCTCGCCGCCTGATAACGACAACGGCGACTATCAACCGCGCTATCAGGTGCATTGAACCCGATCGGCCGCCTGCCTGCTCAGGTGGCCGTCATCTTTCCGGCCTGACACTCTGCTCACGCTATTTGCGGGGATTTCCTGTTGCTTTTCCAACTTCAACTGCGATGATAAGCATCCAGGTAAAGGACATGAAGAGCATAAAGAATGAAGAAAGTGATAAGCCTGTTGGCGATGGCGCTGGCCGTGACCAGCCTTGCCGGTTGTGGTCTGAAAGGGCCGCTTTACTTCCCGCCGAAGGACCAGCCGAAGAAGCAACAAGCCCCGACTGAACGCCAGAAAGCAGACGCCTCTAAAGCGGATGTCAACGGTCTGGTGACCGGCGATTCGAGCGCGCAAGCGAACTAATATAATGGCTTATCCGGCGGAGCTAAAAATGCAGTTCTCCAAAATGCACGGTCTCGGCAACGACTTTATGGTGGTCGATGCGGTGACACAAAACGTCTTTTTCTCGCCGGAGTTGATCCGCCGGCTGGCCGATCGTCATTTGGGGATCGGTTTTGATCAATTGCTGATTGTTGAACCGCCTTACGATCCCGATCTCGATTTCCACTATCGCATTTTCAATGCCGATGGCAGCGAAGTCGCGCAGTGCGGCAACGGCGCGCGCTGCTTTGCCCGCTTCGTTCAGCTGAAAGGGCTGACCAACAAAAGTGATATTCGCGTCAGTACCCAGAATGGCCGTATGGTGTTGAGCGTGACGCCGGACGATCAGGTGCGCGTCAACATGGGCGAGCCCAACTTTGAGCCGCAGCAGGTGCCGTTTCGCGCCAATAAAGCCGAGAATCTCTATCTGCTGCGCGTGGCCGAGCAGACGGTGATGCTGGGGGCAGTTTCCATGGGCAATCCCCACTGCGTTATTCAGGTCGAAAGCGTAAAAACCGCGCAGGTTGAACTGCTGGGGCCGATTCTGGAAAGCCATGAGCGCTTCCCGGATCGCGTTAACGTCGGCTTTATGGAAATCATCAATCCGGAACACATTCGTCTGCGCGTGTATGAACGCGGCGCAGGGGAAACGCAGGCGTGCGGCAGCGGAGCCTGTGCTGCCGTTGCGTGCGGCATTCAGCAGGGTATTCTGGCGCCGAAAGTGCGCGTTGATTTGCCCGGCGGAACGCTGCATATCGCCTGGAAGGGGGCGGGTCAGCCACTCTACATGACCGGTCCCGCCACACATGTCTACGATGGGTTTATTCATCTATGAAAAATATCGAAGAGCAGGCGGACAGTACGGTCCTGCTGGACGATCAGGCCGTCAGTGATTATCTGCGGCAAAATCCCGATTTCTTCATTCGCAACGCCCGCCAGATTGAACAGATGGCGGTGCCGCATCCGGTACGCGGCAGCGTGTCACTGGTTGAGTGGCACATGGCGCGGCAGCGTAACCATATCCAGCAGCTGGAAGAAGAGATTACCCTGCTGATGGAACAGGCCACCGCCAATCACGAATTGTTTGATCGCTTGCTGGCGCTGCAAAGCCATCTGGCGGCAGCGGATTCGCTGCAGGAGATGCTGAACCGTCTGCACCGCTGGGCGCGTGAACTCGGCCTGGCCGGGGCCAACGTGCGGCTCTTCAGCGATAAATGGCAGCTCGGCGCGCCTTCGGATTTCTTCCAGCTTAGCCTGTCGCGTCAGGCCTTTGAGCCGCTGCGCATCCAGCGCTTCGGTAATCAGCATCACTATCTGGGCAATATCAATGGCCCGGAATTACTGCTGCTGCTACCGCAGGCGAAAGCGATCGGTTCGGTCGCGATGTCGCTGATGGGCGAAGCCGGCGATCTGGGCGTGCTGATCTTCAGCAGCCGCGACAGCCAGCATTATCAATCTGGCATGGGTACCTTGCTGCTGCAGCACCTGTCACAGATGATGCCTGATTTGCTGACTCGCTGGATCGAACGCGCATGAGCAGCGCGCTGCAGGAGGCCGTCGACGGATTTCTGCGCTACCTCAAGGTGGAGCGCCAGCTCAGTCCGCTGACCCAGAGCAGCTATGCTCGCCAGCTGGCGGCGCTGGTCGCGATTGCCGATGAGATGAAGCTCAGCGCTTGGACGCAGCTTGAACCGGCGCAGGTGCGCAGCATGGCGGCACGCAGTCGTCGCGCCGGTCTGGCCGCCAGCAGTCTTGCATTACGCCTCTCCGCGCTGCGCAGCTTTCTCGACTGGCAGGTCAGCCAGGGTTTGCTCAGCGCGAACCCGGCGAAAGGGGTAATGACGCCGCGTAAGGCGCGCCATCTGCCGAAAAATATTGATGTCGATGACGTAAACCAGCTGCTGGAGATCGATCCCAGCGATCCGCTGGCGGTGCGCGACCGCACCATGCTGGAAGTGATGTACGGCGGTGGTCTGCGTCTCTCTGAACTGGTGAATCTGGATTGCCGTCATGTCGATCTCGATTCCGGCGAGGTGTGGGTTGTGGGTAAAGGCAGCAAAGAGCGTCGTGTGCCGATTGGCCGTACCGCGGTCAGCTGGATCCAGCAGTGGCTGCCGCTGCGCACCAGCTTTGGCGGCCAGGATGACGCGCTGTTTCTCTCTACGCGCGGCAACCGGATATCGGCGCGCAACGTGCAAAAGCGTTTCGCCGAATGGGGCATTAAGCAGGGCGTGACCAGCCATATTCATCCGCATAAACTGCGGCACTCCTTTGCGACTCACCTGCTGGAATCGAGCGGTGATTTGCGCGCGGTGCAGGAGCTGCTGGGCCATGCCAATCTCTCGACCACCCAGATTTATACCCATCTCGACTTTCAGCATCTGGCTTCGGTCTATGATGCTGCGCATCCCCGGGCCAAACGAGGAAAGAACGAATGAAGTTTTATCGTCCGCTGGCTGCCATCAAAGCGATTACCTTCGACCTTGATGACACGCTGTATGATAACCATCCGGTGATCCGCCGGACCAGCGCTGAGTCCCACGCGGCGTTACAGGCCTTTCATCCGACGCTGCGCGATTTTACGCCGCAGGCTTATCAGGCGCTGCGCGATGAGTTGCTGCTGCGTGAACCGGAGATCTACCACGATGTGTCGGAGTGGCGGCGGCGTTCGGTTGAGCTGGCGATGCTCAATATCGGCTTGTCTGCGGCTGATGCGATGGCCGGAGCGGAGCAGGTCATGGCGGTGTTTCATCAATGGCGTAGTCAGGTTGAGATGCCGGATGAGACCCATCAGACGCTGAAAATCCTGGCGGAGAAAGTCCCGCTGGTGGCGGTCACCAACGGCAATGCCTGCCCGGAAAAAATGGGCATTGCCGATTACTTCCGGTTCACGCTGCGGGCGGGGCCGGATGGACGTGCGAAGCCGTGGCAGGATATGTATCAGCTGGCGGCACAGCGGCTTAACATCGCCCCTCAGCACATTCTGCACGTCGGCGACGACCTCACCACCGATGTGGCTGGCTCGTTGCGTTGCGGTATGCAGGCCTGCTGGATTAACCTGCGTCAGGACAACCTGATGCAGATCGCCGATGCGCGCCTGTTGCCGCATGTCGAAATTTCGCAGTTGGCATCACTCACCTCACTGCTATAATGGCTGTAAATTTATCCAGTCGTCTCCCTTACTTTCGCGCTGCGGCCGTGGCGGCAGCCGGGTTTGTTCCCGCCGCAGGCCGGACACCGGCAGCCGTCGCCTGGCGTCAGGCGTAACAGACCGGGCGACGACCTTTTTCTTTGGTAAACGGGGCTTATGGACGTTTCTGAACTGCTCGACGGTTTGAATGACAAACAGCGCGAGGCCGTAGCGGCACCGCGCAGTAACCTGCTGGTGCTGGCAGGCGCGGGCAGTGGAAAAACGCGGGTGCTGGTCCATCGCATCGCCTGGCTGCTGTCGGTCGAAAACTGTTCGCCTTACTCGATTATGGCGGTGACCTTTACCAACAAAGCGGCGGCCGAGATGCGTCACCGTATCGAGCAGCTGATCGGCACCAGCCAGGGCGGCATGTGGATCGGTACCTTCCACGGCCTGGCGCACCGCTTGCTGCGTGCCCACCATCTGGATGCCAATCTGCCACAGGACTTTCAGATCCTCGACAGTGAAGATCAGCTGCGGCTGCTAAAACGTCTGATCAAATCGATGAATCTGGATGAGAAGCAGTGGCCGGCTCGCCAGGGCATGTGGTACATCAACGGCAAAAAAGATGAAGGTCTGCGGCCAAAGCACATTGAAAGTTATGGCAATCCGGTTGAGCAGACCTGGCTGCGTATCTATCAGGCCTACCAGGAAGCCTGTGACCGTGCCGGTTTAGTCGACTTTGCTGAACTGCTGCTGCGCGCCCATGAGCTGTGGCTCAATAAGCCACACATTCTGAATCACTACCGCGAACGCTTCACCAACGTGCTGGTGGACGAATTCCAGGATACCAACAACATTCAGTATGCGTGGATCCGCATGCTGGCGGGGGACAGCAGCCGGGTGATCATCGTCGGCGATGACGATCAGTCTATCTATGGCTGGCGTGGGGCGCAGGTCGAGAATATCCAGCGCTTCCTGCAGGATTTCCCCGGCGCGGAAACCATCCGCCTTGAGCAAAACTATCGCTCAACCAACAACATTCTGAAGTCCGCCAACGCCCTGATCGCCAACAACAACGGCCGTCTGGGTAAAGAGCTGTGGACCGACGGCAGCGACGGTGAACCCATCTCCATCTATTGCGCCTTCAATGAGCTGGATGAAGCGCGCTTCGTGGTAAACCGCATCAAGACGTGGATGGAAAACGGCAACGCGCTGAATGATTGCGCCATTCTCTATCGCAGCAACGCCCAGTCACGCGTGCTGGAAGAGGCGCTGCTGCAAAGCAGTATGCCCTACCGTATTTATGGCGGTATGCGCTTCTTCGAACGTCAGGAGATCAAAGATGCGCTCTCCTATCTGCGCCTGATGGCCAACCGCAATGATGATGCAGCATTTGAGCGCGTGGTTAACACCCCGACGCGTGGCGTGGGCGATCGTACGCTCGACGTGGTGCGCCAGACCGCGCGTGAACGACAGATGACGCTGTGGCAGGCAACGCGTGAACTGCTGCAAACCCGCGCGCTGGCTGGCCGGGCCGCGTCGGCGCTGCAACGTTTCTGTGAACTGGTCGATTCGCTGGCGACGGAAACCGCAGAGCTGCCGCTGCACGTCCAGACTGACCGGGTGATCAAAGACTCCGGTCTGTGGCTGATGTATGAGCAGGAGAAAGGTGAAAAAGGTCAGGCGCGAATCGAAAACCTTGAGGAACTGGTAACCGCCACACGCCAGTTCAGCTATCAGGATGAAGATGAAGACTTAATGCCGCTGCAGGCCTTTTTATCGCACGCGGCGCTGGAGGCAGGCGAAGGCCAGGCCGACAAATGGCAGGATGCGGTGCAGCTGATGACGCTGCACTCGGCGAAAGGGCTGGAGTTCAGCCAGGTGTTTATCGTCGGCATGGAAGAGGGGATGTTCCCGAGCCAGATGTCGCTGGACGAAGGCGGCAGGCTGGAAGAGGAACGTCGACTGGCTTACGTTGGTGTGACCCGCGCGATGATCAAGCTGACGCTAACCTACGCCGAAACCCGCCGACTGTATGGTAAAGAAGTGTATCACCGTCCTTCACGTTTTATCGGCGAGCTGCCGGAAGAGTGCATTGAAGAAGTGCGCTTACGCGCCAGCGTCAGCCGTCCGGTGAATCATCAGCGGATGGGTGCGCCGATAAGCAAAAACGACAGCGGTTTCGCGCTGGGCCAGCGGGTGCATCACGCGAAATTTGGTGAAGGCACCATCATTAATCTGGAAGGCAGCGGTGAGCATAGCCGCCTGCAGGTGGCTTTCCAGGGGCAGGGAATCAAGTGGTTAGTGGCGGCTTACGCCAAACTGGAAACCCTGTAGCCTGCGGTTGACGACATTTTCGTCTCAGCGTAACATGCGCCCACTATTATCATGAGAGGACAATGCCTTGGACACGCCCAGTCGATGCTGGCTCACTAACCTGGATAACAGGAATAACATCTAAGGCTACCTCTCTACGCGGGTAGCCTTAGCGGTTATCAGCGACCTCCCTTTTCTAATCCCGTCGCACGAGTCAGCACTGATTTACCCTTGAAACTGTGTTTCCGTGTTCAGGTTGCCCGTTCCGCTTGGTGAACGGCGGACTGCCTTGTCCCATTTAGTCTGCAATGGGGAGTATTGCTATGCTGAGCGCATTTAAACTGGATCACAGCCGCCTGACGCGTCTGGAGCTGGAAGACGAAAACGACAAACTGACCACCTCCGTCTGGGTCGATCTGATCGAACCGGAAGAGGGCGAGCGTGACCGGGTGCAATCCGAACTCGGTCAGAGCCTGGCAACCCGGCCAGAGCTGGAGGATATTGAGGCCTCGGCGCGCTTCTTCGAAGATGAAGATGGCCTGCATATACACTCCTTCTTCTTCTATGAAGATGCTGAAGATCACGCCGGTAACTCCACCGTGGCGTTCACCATCCGTGAAGGCCGTCTCTATACGCTGCGTGAACGCGAACTACCGGCCTTTCGGCTCTATCGCATGCGCGCCCGTAATCAGACGCTGATCGACGGCAATGCGTTTGAGCTGCTGCTCGACCTGTTTGAAACCAAAATCGAACAGCTGGCGGATGAGATTGAGAACATCTATAGCGCCCTGGAAAAACTGAGCCGGGTGATCATGGAAGGTCAGCAGGGCGAAGAGTACGATCTGGCGCTGTCGCGTTTAGCCGAACTGGAAGATATCGGCTGGAAGGTGCGTTTGTGCCTGATGGATACCCAGCGCGCGCTCAACTTCCTGGTGCGTAAAGCGCGTTTGCCGGGCAATCAGCTGGAGCAGGCGCGTGAAATCCTGCGCGATATCGAGTCGCTGCTGCCGCATAACGAATCGCTGTTCCAGAAGGTGAACTTCCTGATGCAGGCGGCGATGGGCTTCATCAACATCGAGCAGAACCGCATTATCAAGATCTTCTCGGTGGTTTCGGTGGTGTTCCTGCCGCCGACGCTGGTCGCCTCAAGCTACGGAATGAACTTTGAGTTTATGCCAGAGCTGAAGTGGAGCTTTGGTTATCCCGCCGCGATTGGCCTGATGATTCTGGCCGGACTGGCGCCTTATCTCTACTTTAAACGTAAGAACTGGTTATAAAGCAGGCAGCGGGTCGTCTGAGACGGCCCGTTTTGCTGGTCCCCGTCTGCATTTCTGCGTAATCTTACCCCCTCTTTTTACAAATAATTAACTTCTTATGGATGCACTCTCGTTGCGCGCGCAGTGGACACTGCTGTTATTCAGCTCGGTGCTGTTGGGCGGCGTGCTGCAATTTTTTCATCTGCCCGCCGCGCTGTTGCTGGGACCGATGATTGTCGGTGTGGTGATGGGGCTGTCAGGCGCGACAATGCGCATTGATAAACGGCTGTTTCTGCTGGCGCAGGCGGTACTGGGCTGCATGATTGCGCAGAGCCTTTCGCCCTCTATTCTGACTCCGCTGATTCAGGACTGGCCGGTGGTGCTGGCGGTGCTGCTGCTGACGCTGGCGGCCAGCGGCCTGTCAGGCTTTCTGCTGGTCCGCTTCAGTCATCTGCCCGGCCCGACCGGCGCATGGGGATCGTCACCGGGCGGTGCATCGGCAATGGTCGCAATGGCTGGCGATTTCGGTGCCGACGTGCGGCTGGTGGCATTCATGCAATATCTGCGGGTGCTGTTTGTCGCCACTGCGGCGGCGCTGGTGGCCCGGATCGGACTGGGCGATGCGGCCCATAGCGTTTCGCTGCTGTGGTTCCCGCCGCTGAATCGCGGTTTTGCGGTAACGCTGGCGGTGATGCTGACTGGAGCATGGCTCGGGACCCGGTTGCGCATTCCTTCCGGTGCCTTATTGCTGCCTGCCCTGGCGGGTGCGGCGTTGAACACCAGCGGGATGGCAATTTTGCAGGTGCCGGAATGGCTGCTGGCACTGGCTTACGCGCTGATTGGCTGGAGCGTCGGCCTGCGCTTCACCCGGCCGGTATTTTTGCTGGCTCTGCGCACGCTGCCGCAGATGCTGGCGTCGATCTTTGGATTGATGCTGCTGTGTGGCGGACTGGCGTGGATGCTGACGCGCGTACTGCACATCGATCTGATGACGGCTTATCTCGCCACTAGCCCAGGCGGACTGGACACGGTGGCGATTATTGCTGCCGGAACCCAGGTCAATATGGCCTTTGTGATGGCATTACAGACGCTGCGGCTGTTTACCATCCTGCTGACCGGTCCGGCAATGGCGCGCTTTATCTCACGCTATGCGCGGCCGGCCACGGAATGAAAATGCCACCGCATCACAGACAAACACCAGCAGTGCCAGCCAGATAAAGCCAAAGGTCACCATTTTGTCTGGCGTGATGGTTTCGCCGTAGAACACCACCGCCAGCACGAACATCAGCGTCGGGCCAAGATACTGAAAGAAGCCGACGGTAGAGAGACGCAGGCGGCTACAGGCGGCAGCGAACAGCATCAGCGGAATGGTGGTGACAATACCTGCCGCCACCAGCTTCAGGTTCAGGCTCAGCGGGTTGGCCGATAGATGGCTGGTGGCACTGTCGGCAAAAGCAAACAGGTAGATGGCCGCCAGCGGAAACAGCCACAGGGTTTCAATCAGCATTCCGCTCTGCGCATCCACCTGAATCTTTTTGCGTAACAGCCCATAAAAAGCAAAGCTCAGCGCCAGACCCAGCGCGATAATCGGCAGCGAACCGAACTGCCAGAGCTGTACCAGCACACCGACGGTAGCCAGCACCACTGCCAGCCACTGTAAGCGGCGAAAACGCTCGCGCAAAAACAGCATGCCAAATACTACGTTGATCAGCGGGTTAATAAAGTAGCCGAGACTGGCCTCCAGCATATGCTGGTTATTCACCGCCCAGATAAACAGCAGCCAGTTGCCGCCGATAGTGAGCGCGGTAAGCGCCAGCAGCAGCACTTTTTTCGGCTGGCGCAGGACGCTGTGAACGCCTGGCCAGCTGCGCGTCAGGGAGATCAGGATCAGCATAAACAGGGCTGACCAGATTACCCGGTGCGTCATGATTTCGGTTGCCGGAACATTTTTTACCAGCTTGAAATAAGCCGGGGCGATGCCCCAGATAAAGTAAGCGCCCAGTGCAAAGCCAACGCCCTGGCGAGTTTGTTGCGTATCCATGTCTGTCCTGTTGTAAGGCGAAATTAGCCGATCAGATAAGTGGCGGTTGCGGTAGCGATATAATCACCCTGCTGGTTGTGCAATTCGACGCGGGCCACCGCGACTTTGTTACCGGCGCGCAGCAGACTGCTGGTGGCGGTAAAGCGTTCGCCGCGTCCCGGACGCAAATAGTCAACGCGCATATCGATGGTGCCCATGCGGGAGAGGCGCTGACGCAGCTCCTCTTCGCTGATGCTCTCCTGGCGCGTCAGGGCATTGCTGACGCACACCATGCCCGCCGCGACGTCCAGCACGGAAGCGATCACGCCGCCGTGCAGAATCTGCTGGGCAGTGTTGCCGACCAGCATGGTTTGATTGGCGAAACTGATTTCGGCATAGTCGGCATCCAGCCGCGTCAGCTCCAGACCTAGCGCCTGATTAAACGGCATGTGGTAGACGAAAATCTCGCCAACCAGACGGCGGGCATCCTGCTGCGTCAGCACAAGTGATGACATGATGAAGTGTCCTGAAAAATTCGGGCCAGAGGGGCGCGTAATGTTAATGAGATGTGTATTCTATGCCGCTCGCGAGGGGGTTTCCAGTTTAAGAAATCAGCTCTCATCTTCACTGCCATTTGCGTGTAGAATGGCCTGCTTTTTACGACACCCTTTCAGAAATTTTTACTACGCAGCGCTCACCGGAGAATTTTATGCGTAAGCATCGCGCCTTGCTGGCGGCTATGTTATTACTTCCTGCACTGGCGCAGGCGGACGAAGCTCAGGTTAAAGAAGTGCATGACGCGCCGCAGGTTCGTGGCAGCATCATCGCTAACCTGCTGGAGAAGCATGATAATCCGTTCGTCCTCTATCCTTACGAGAACAACTATCTTCTCTACACTTACACCAGCGATCTCAATAAAGAGGCGATCTCCTCCTACAACTGGGCAGAAAACGCCCGTAAGGATGAGGTAAAATTCCAGCTCAGTCTGGCATTCCCGCTGTGGCGCGGTATCCTGGGCGATAACTCGGTGCTGGCTGCCTCATATACGCAGCGTTCCTGGTGGCAGTTGTCGAATCGCGGTGAGTCATCACCATTCCGCGAAACCAACTATGAGCCTCAGATTTTCCTCGGCTGGGCAACCGATTATTCTTTTGCTGGCTGGACGCTGCGTGACGTGGAAGTGGGCCTGAACCATGAATCCAATGGCCGAAGCGACCCAACCTCACGTAGCTGGAACCGCGTCTATACCCGCCTGATGGCGGAGAACGGGAATTTCCTGGCGGAAATCAAACCCTGGTACCGGATTCCGGAAGGCGAAAGCAGCGATGATAATCCCGATATCACCAAATATATGGGTTACTACCGCGCCAAAGTTGGCTATAAGCTCGGCGACAGCATCTTTAGCGTCGAAGGCAACTATAACTGGAACAGCGGTTATGGCGGCGCGACCATGGCCTGGAGCTATCCGATCTCGGAGCATGTTCGCTTCTATACCCAGGTGTTTAGCGGCTATGGCGAATCGCTGATCGATTACGACCATCGTCAGACCCGTCTGGGTGTAGGCGTAACGCTTAACGACTTGTTCTAATCAATTACGTAAGACAGGAATAGAGTGGCAACCTCGGCAGTCCTAAATCAGGAAGCGCTGGCGCAGCAGGTATTGCAGGATACCTTCGGCTACCAGCAGTTTCGTCCCGGTCAACAGACGATCATCAACCAGGCGCTGAGCGGGCGTGATTGTCTGGTCGTGATGCCGACCGGCGGCGGTAAATCACTGTGCTATCAGATTCCGGCGCTGGTGCGCGAGGGGCTGACACTGGTGGTCTCGCCGCTGATCTCGCTGATGAAAGATCAGGTCGATCAACTGCTGGCCAACGGTGTTGCGGCGGCGTATCTCAATTCGACCATGACGCGTGAGCAACAGCAGGCGGTGATGGCAGATTGCCGTACCGGTCGGGTTAAGCTGCTTTATATCGCGCCAGAACGCCTGATGATGGATAACTTCCTGGAGAATCTGGCGTACTGGCAGCCGGCCATGCTGGCGGTCGACGAAGCGCACTGTATTTCTCAATGGGGTCACGATTTCCGTCCGGAATATGGCGCGCTGGGGCAGATGCGTCAGCGTTTTCCGGATTTGCCGGTGATGGCTCTGACCGCCACCGCCGACGAAACCACCCGTAACGATATCGTTAACCTGCTGCATATGCAGGATCCGCTGATCCAGATCAGCAGCTTTGACCGTCCCAATATTCGCTACACGCTGGTCGAAAAATTTAAACCTACCGAGCAGCTGCTGCGTTACGTGCAGGATCAGCGCGGTAAGTGCGGCATTATCTACTGCAATAGCCGGGCGAAGGTCGAAGATACCGCCGCGCGCCTGCAAAGTCGGGGACTGAGCGTCGGGGCCTACCATGCCGGCATTGACAGCGAGCAGCGCGCCCGGGTTCAGGAAGCATTCCAGCGTGACGATCTGCAAATCGTGGTCGCCACGGTGGCGTTCGGGATGGGCATCAATAAGCCCAACGTCCGCTTCGTGGTGCATTTCGATATCCCGCGCAACATCGAATCCTACTATCAGGAAACCGGGCGAGCGGGGCGTGATGGCCTGCCTGCCGAGGCGATGATGCTCTACGATCCGGCGGATATGGCGTGGCTGCGAAAATGTCTCGAAGAGAAAGCGCCAGGCCCGTTGCAGGACATTGAGCGTCATAAGCTCAACGCGATGGGCGCCTTTGCTGAAGCGCAGACCTGTCGCCGTCTGGTGCTGCTCAACTATTTTGGTGAGGGCCGACAGCAGCCGTGCGGCAACTGCGATATCTGTCTCGATCCGCCCAAGCGTTACGACGGACTGGTCGAGGCGCAGAAAGCGCTGTCCGGTATCTATCGCGTCGGCCAGCGTTTCGGTATGGGCTATATTGTCGAAGTGCTGCGCGGTGCCAATAACCAGCGGATCCGCGAGCACGGTCACGACAAACTGCCGATTTATGGGCTGGGCAAAGACCAGAGCCATGAGCATTGGGTCAGCGTGTTACGTCAGCTGATTCACCTCGGACTGGTGACGCAAAACATCGCGATGCATTCAGCGCTGCAGCTAACCGAAGCGGCAAGGCCGGTGCTGCGCGGCGAAGTGCCGCTGATGCTGGCAGTGCCGCGCCTGATTACCGCGAAGCCGAAGAGCAACAGTTCGGCGAAATTTTATGGCGGCAACTACGATCGCAAACTGTTTGCCAAGTTGCGCAAGCTGCGTAAAGCGATCGCTGATGAAGAGAATATTCCGCCTTACGTGGTGTTCAATGACGCCACGCTGATTGAGATGGCAGAACAGATGCCGGTTAGCGCGTCAGAGATGCTCAGCGTCAATGGCGTCGGTCACCGCAAACTGGAGCGCTTTGGCAAACCTTTCCTGGTGATGATCAAAGAGCATCTTGATGATGAAGAGTAAAGGATACTAATAATGCTGATGTTATTCGCCACCGTGGCACTGGTTCATCTGGTCGCACTGATGAGCCCCGGCCCCGATTTCTTTTTCGTTTCGCAAACCGCCGCCAGCCGTTCACGCAAAGAGGCGATGATGGGCGTGCTGGGCATTACACTCGGCATCGTGGTCTGGGCCGGGGTGGCGCTGATGGGGCTGCATCTGATTCTGGAGAAAATGGCCTGGCTGCATCAGATCATTATGGTGGGCGGCGGTCTTTATCTGCTGTGGATGGGCTGGCAGCTGATGTGTTCAGCGCGTCAGCGTCATAAACAGCCGCAGCAGGATGAGCCGGTGGTTGAGCTGCCGAAACGTGGCATGAGTTTCATCAAGGGTCTGCTGACCAACCTGTCCAACCCTAAAGCGATCATCTACTTCGGCAGCGTATTTTCCCTGTTTGTAGGCGATGACGTCGGTGCAGCCGAGCGCTGGGGCCTGTTCTTACTGATTATCGGCGAGACATTTGCCTGGTTTGCGCTGGTTGCCGCTATCTTCGCAATGCCGTGGATGCGTAACAGGTATCAGCGCCTGGCGAAGTGGGTCGATGGCATGGCTGGCGTGTTGTTTGCCGGCTTTGGTATTCATCTGATCATTTCCCGCTAAGGCGGAACGCGTGCGGCCGGTTCATCGCCAGGCCGCGCCACAATCGCCAGAGGGCAGGGCGATTGCGTCTTTTTCACCGGCTGGTAGCTCTCAGGCAATGCGCCGCGCGCTGGCCAGCAGCGCACCCACCGCCATAAACAGCCCGCCAAAAATACGGTTCATCAGCTTCATCTGCTTCGGCCCTTTAATCCAGCCCGCAATGCGCGTCGCTAAGGTGGCGTAGCCAATCATCACGATAATATCGACCACCACGGTGGTCACGCCCAGCACCACGTACTGCATCAATAGCGGCTGATGCGGCTGGATGAACTGCGGAAACAGCGCGGCCAGGAAAACGATACTTTTCGGGTTGGTCAGGTTAACCAGAACGGCGCGTTTGAACAGACGACGACGCGGCATCGCTTTGGCAACCGCATCAAGATCGATGCCGCCAGCCGATCGCCATTGCTGAATGCCAAGCCACACCAGATAGGCAGCACCGGCCCATTTGAGAATTTCAAACGCCAGCAGCGACTGGGAGAACAGCGCACCCAGACCGATCCCGACCAGCACAATATGCACGGCCAGCCCGACCTGCAAACCGGAGATCGAGGCAACCGTGCCGCGATAACCATGGCTGATGCCGGTACTCATGGTATTAATAGCGCCCGAACCGGGCGACAGGCTAAGAATTGTGGTGGTAAGCAGGTAGGTCAGCCACCATTCAATGGTCATGGGATGCGCTCTCTTTAGCGGCGGAAATGTGACACAATACGCCAGAAATAAGCGCGGCGCTATGGCCGACACACAGCGTTAAGGACACTTTTTTCCGGTCATCAGGGGGGCGAATGAATCAACACAAAGCCAGTTGGCTGCGACGAGAAAAAGCCTTTGCTGCCTTCGCTACCGGGCCACTGCTCGATTTCTGGCACCGGCGTGAGGAGCGTGAATTTACCGGCGTCGGTAATCTCACTCTGCGTTACGTACGCTTCACCTCACCACAACATAAGCGTGTGGTGCTGATTGTGCCCGGCCGCATCGAGAGCTATATAAAATATCCTGAGCTGGCGTACGATCTGTTCCATTGCGGTTTTGACGTGGTGATCCTCGATCATCGTGGTCAGGGCCGCTCCGATCGTCTGCTGGAAGATTCACACCGCGGCCACGTGGCAGAATTCGCGCATTACGTCGACGATCTGGAGACGCTCTACCTGAAAGAAATTGTCAGCGGCCACTATCAGCAGCGTTATGCGCTGGCCCACTCCATGGGCGGGGCCATTTTAACGCTGTTTCTGGCGCGACAGCCGCAGGCTTTTCATGCGGTTGCGCTGGTGGCACCGATGTTTGGTATCGCGCTGCCGTTGCCCTCTTTCCTAGCGCACCGGATCCTCGACTGGGCCGAGAAACGCCCGGCGCTGCGCGACGGTTACGCGCTGGGTACCGGGCGCTGGCGGGCGCATCCGTTTGGCATTAACCGGCTGACGCACAGTGCTGAGCGTTATCGGCGCAGCCTGCGTTTTTATGCCGACGATCCGGCAATTCGCGTCGGTGGCCCGACTTATCATTGGGTGCGCGAAGGCATTCATGCCGGTCGCAACATTATCAGTCAGGCCGATAAAATCACCACCCCGCTACTGCTGCTGCAGGCCAGCGACGATCAGGTGGTGGATAATCGTTCGCAGGATCTTTTTTGTGCTGCCATGGCGGCGGCGGGTCATCCGTGCGAAGGCAACAAACCGCGGGTGATCAACGGTGCGCGTCATGAGATCCTGTTCGAAAAAGACGACATGCGCGCCGAAGCGCTTAATGCAGTGATCGACTTTTTTTCATCGCATCGCTGACGTTCATTATCCGACTGGCCACGGCCAGCAGAATCAGATACCCGAGGTTTTCATGTACCACATCGTTGCATCCGATCTGGATGGCACGCTGCTTTCTCCCGAACATCGCCTGACGCCTTTTGCACGTGAAACGCTGCAACAACTGGTGGCAAAGGATATCCACTTTGTTTTCGCCACCGGTCGCCATCATATCGATGTCGGACAGATGCGTGACAGCCTGGCTATCCCGGCGTATATGATCACCTCAAACGGCGCGCGGGTACATAACGCCCAGGGCGAGCTGGTGTTCAGCCATAATCTGGATGAGGATATCGCTAACGACCTGTTTGGCCTGCAGTATCATCACAGCGATATTCTGACCCACGTTTACCGTGATGATGAGTGGTTTGTCAGCCGTTCACGTCCCGCTGAGCAGGACTATTTCCGTGAATCGGTATTCAACTATCAGGTTTATGAACCGGGTCTGTTGCCGACGGATAACATCAGTAAGGTCTTTTTTACCTGCGAAGATCCCGAGCATCTGATTCCGATGGAGCAGGCGATTGAAGCGCGCTGGGGCGATCGGGTCAACGTCAGTTTTTCACTGCCTACCTGCCTCGAAGTGATGGCGGGCGGCGTATCGAAGGGGCATGCGCTCGAAGCCGTGGCGAAGCAACTGGGTCATACGCTGCATAATTGCATCGCCTTTGGCGACGGCATGAATGATGTCGAGATGCTGAGCATGGCGGGTAAAGGATTCATCATGCACAACGCGCACCAGCGGTTGAAAGACCGGTTGCCTGAACTGGAAGTGATCGGGTCCAACGCCGACGATGCGGTGCCGCAGACGCTGCGTGACCTCTATCTTTCCTGACAGAACAGCGCAAAAAAGGGCCGGTTAACCGGCCCTTTTTTATTGCCGTCAGGCCAGTTTTTGCTTGTGTTTATGCTCGCTAACCATGGTGAGTAACAACAGGATCACCGCCAGTACACAGCCAGCAATCATCACCAGGAAGCCGCCGTCCCAGCCAAAGTAGTCGACGGTGTAGCCGACAATGGCGCTGGCCGCGACGGAACCGCCCAGATAACCAAACAGACCGGTAAAGCCCGCAGCGGTGCCGGCGGCCTTCTTCGGTGCCAGTTCCAGCGCGTGCAGACCAATCAGCATCACCGGCCCGTAAATCAGGAAGCCAATCACGATCATACAGGCCATATCAACGCCGGGGTTGCCCGCCGGGTTCAGCCAGTAAATCACGGTGGCGATGGTGACCAGCGTCATAAAGAACACCCCGGTCGCACCCCGATTACCCCGGAACACTTTGTCCGACATCCAGCCACACAACAGCGTTCCCGGAATGCCGGCATACTCATACAGGAAGTAGGCCCAGGAGGACTTATCCAGCGTGAAGTGCTTCACCTCTTTCAGGTAGGTCGGTGACCAGTCCAGAATGCCGTAGCGCAGCAGGTAGACAAACACGTTTGCCAGGGCGATGTACCACAGCAGTTTATTGGGCAGTACATATTTCATGAAGATCTGCTTAGCCGTCAGCTCTTCTTCATGGCTGGCATCGTAATCCGGCGGATAGTCGTTTTTGTACTCTTCAATCGGCGGCAGACCACAGGACTGCGGCGTGTCGCGCATCAGGGCAAAGGCGATGAACGCCACCAGGATGGCACCAAAAGCGGGCATGTAGAGCGCCGCTTTCCAGTCGTTGAACCACGCCATACCGAGCAGAAACAGCAGTGGCGGCAGGCCGCCGCCAACGTTATGGGCGCAGTTCCACACTGAGACAATGCTGCCGCGCTCCTTCTGTGACCACCAGTGCACCATGGTCCGTCCGCACGGTGGCCAGCCCATTCCCTGGAACCAGCCGCAGATAAACAGCAGGACGAACATCACCATGATGCTGGAAGTGGCCCACGGCACAAATCCCATAAACAGCATCACCGCAGCAGCCAGGATCAGCCCGGCCGGTAAAAAGACGCGTGGATTTGAGCGATCGGACACCGAGCCCATGATGAATTTGGAGAAGCCGTAGGCGATGGAAATGCCTGACAGAGCGAAACCGAGGTCGCCACGTGAAAAGCCTTGCTCCACCAGATACGGCATGGCGAGCGCAAAGTTTTTTCTGACCAGGTAGTAGGCGGCGTAGCCGAAAAAGATCCCGATGAAAATTTGCCAGCGCAGGCGACGGTAGAGCGGATCAACGCGATCCGCTGCCACCTGCGGCTGACGTGGTGCAGGTTTAAAAATACTCAGCATCAGTGAGGCCCTCCAGGGCACTTTATGGTTTTTACATTCCCAGTGGTTGGGTCAAAAAAAAGCAAAGGGAAAATGGCGGCGTGATGTTCCATTTCGCGCAAAGAATAAAATTAGTGACGCGGTGTTACTGTGATGTGTGACACATTTGTTACAGTTTTATTACACTTAAGAGCGAAAGTGATCATCAGATGGTTTATTTCGCGCATTTTGCGCCGCAGGCAGGCGTGAAAAGAGAAGGTGATGCTAACCAGCCGTAACAAAGCTCTTGTCGGTTGTATTTGTTTGCCTGGTAAATAACCAGATGTAAACCAGATAGTGCAGCCGCCTGACAGCACATTGTTTACACTGTCGCTCTGTTAATTTCGGGGTCGTTACCGTGTTCTTATTGATTATTACCACCATTCTGTGGGCTTTTTCGTTTAGCCTGATTGGCGAATATCTTGCCGGTCAGGTGGACAGCTGGTTTTCCGTGCTGATGCGACTGGCGCTGGCCGCGCTGGTCTTTTTGCCGTTCCTGCGCTGGCGCGGCTATCGTCCCTCAACGCTGCTGCTCTATATGCTGGTGGGGATGTTGCAATTAGGGGTGATGTACCTGCTGAGTTTCGAAGCCTACCTCTATCTCAGCGTGTCAGAGTTCCTGCTGTTTACCGTGATGACGCCGCTCTATGTCACCCTGATTTATGATCTGATCAGCCGCCGTCCGCTGCGGGTCGGCTATATCTTCAGCGCCTTGCTGGCGGTAGCGGGTGCGGCCATCATTCGCTACGACAAAGTCAGCGATAACTTCTGGACCGGCCTGTTGCTGGTGCAGCTGGCAAACATCTGCTTTGCTGCCGGTATGGTGGGCTATAAGCGCCTGCAGGAAACCCGTCCGATGCCGCAGCACACCGCCTTCTCCTGGTTCTATCTGGGGGCGGTGGTGATCGCGGTAATCGCCTGGTTTGCCTGGGGCAATCCGCAGAAATTACCCACCACCTCACTGCAGTGGGGCATTCTGGTGTGGCTGGGCGTGGCCGCTTCAGGGCTGGGCTACTTTATGTGGAACTATGGCGCGACCCAGGTTGATGCCGGCACGCTTGGCATCATGAACAACATGCACGTGCCTGCCGGTCTGCTGGTTAATCTGGCTATCTGGCAGGAGAAACCGCACTGGCCGAGCTTCATTGCCGGAGCGCTGGTGATCCTCGCCTCGCTGTGGGTGCATAAGCGCTGGGTGGTGGGGCGCGGTGACCGATCATAAACAGGGCTGTTGCATGGGTGCTGCCTCCCGGGCTGGCGCGTCCGATCGCGAAGGAATCTCACATCCCTGTGGATCGTCCGGGCCAGGGATGGCGAGGCAGTGCTGCATGGATGCAGGCTTTCTTTGCGATCAGGTGCGCCACTTCTGACCACGCAGGTACCCGACGCGATCGGCAACAGAAGTTAAGCTGGCTTTCCACTCTTCGGACGCTGGATCATCGCCAGCCCCTTCAGGAAGTTGCGCAGAATCTGATCACCGCATTCGCGATAGTTCTTATGGTCAGGCTTGCGGAAAATCGCACCAATCTCAGCCTGCGAAACGGTAAAGTTCACGCGTTTCAGTACCTCAGGAATATCGGTGGTTTTCAGATCAAAGGCGATGCGCAACTTCTTCATAAAGATGTTGTTATTCATCTTGCGCTCAATGGACGGGGCGGGCATCTCTTCGCCTTTTCCGCGACGGTAAAAAATCAGGCCGTTGAGGAAGTAGCCCATCAGCACATCGGGGCAGGGACGGAACGCCGCATCTTCATCTTTTTTCAGCCACGCCTGAATATCCGTCTGTGGGACTTCACACTGCGCCAGCGCAAAAATTTCCACCATTTTGGCATCGCTCAGATCGAGCATGTAGCGCACGCTGCGCAGAATATCGTTGTTAGTCATGGTGAGATCTTCTCATGGTCAGTCGACAGGCTGCGCATTATAGGGGATTTTGCCCACCTCCGCGCAGGTTTGTACCCTCCGACTTAACGCTGCAATATCGCACCGGACTGTAGCGCATCGCGGACAAAAGGCAGATGTTCACAGGCATGCTGGCGGGCAAAGCGGATAAAGGCTTCCAGCACCGGCTGACGCTGCTCGCCATCGCGCACCGCGGCATAAAGACGGCTCCACAGCCCGTCACCCAGCGTTTTGGTTACCACCAGTCCCTGCTTCTCAAAACTCTCTACCACCCAGTGCGGCAGCGCGGCAATTCCCATGCGGGCCGAGACCATCTGGATCATCAGCAGGGTGTTATCTACGTTTTTCAGCGCCGGGCTGACGCCGGCCGGTTGCAGAAAGTGACGCCAGATATCAAGGCGCTGACGCTGCACCGGATAGATCATCAGTACCTCGTCGGCCAGATCCTCAGGGGCAATATGTTCAACCTGCGCCAGCGGATGATCCGGTGCCAGCACCAGTCGCACTTCAAAATCAAACATCGGCGAATAGAACAGCCCGGAGCGCGCCAGGATGTCGGAGGTCAGCACCACATCCAGCTCGCCCTGCTGCAGCGCAGGCTGAGGATCAAAGGTGACGCCTGATTTGAAATCCATCACCACCTGCGGCCAGCTCTGACGGAAATTATCCAGTGCCGGCGTCAGCCACTGGATGCAGCTGTGGCACTCAATCGCCACCCTGAGAGTGGTCTGCTGCGGCTCATGACAGGCCTGCAACGCTTGCTGGATCTGCGGCAGTACCTGTTCGGCCAACTGCAGCAGGATGTCGCCCTGTGGCGTGAAGCGCAGCGGCTGACTTTTACGCACAAACAGGCGGAATCCCAGCCGCTGTTCCAGATCGCTGAACTGGTGGGACAACGCCGATTGCGTCTGATGAAGCTGGGATGCCGCCGCCGCCAGCGAACCCGTATTACGCAGAGCCTGAAGCGTCCGCAGGTGCTTGAGTTCGATCATGAGAGTCCTTCACATCGAAAGTGAACATATTGCGCTTGAGGAACATACAGTACCCGCAGATTATAGCGGTGTAAACATCTGGACGGCTAAACATCTTTGGCTGTCAGCCAAAGTGAAAGATTATCTGGAGAACAGCGAATGACAATCCTTAACCATACCCTTGGTTTTCCGCGTGTCGGCCTGCGCCGTGAACTGAAAAAAGCCCAGGAGAGCTACTGGGCCGGTGACTGCAGCCAGCAGGAATTACTGGAGGTGGGCCGTGAATTGCGTGCACGTCACTGGCAACAACAAAAAGAGGCTGGGGTCGATCTGCTGCCGGTGGGTGACTTTGCCTGGTACGATCATGTGCTGACCACCAGCCTGATGCTGGGCAACGTGCCGGCACGTCATCAGAATAAAGAGGGTTCGGTTGATCTGGATACGCTGTTCCGTCTGGGCCGAGGCCGCGCGCCGACCGGCGAACCTGCGGCGGCGGCGGAAATGACCAAGTGGTTTAACACCAACTATCACTACATGGTGCCAGAATTTACGCCGGGCCAGACCTTCCGGCTGGCCTGGACTCAGTTGCTGGATGAAGTCGACGAGGCGCTGGCACTGGGCCACAACATCAAGCCGGTGCTGCTGGGGCCGGTGACTTATCTGTGGCTGGGTAAGGTCAAAGGGGAAGCGTTTGATCGTCTGTCGCTGCTGAAAGCGATCCTGCCGGTTTACCAGCAGGTGCTGGCCGAGCTGGCAAAACGCGATATCGAATGGGTGCAGATTGATGAACCTGCGCTGGCGCTGGAGCTGCCGCAGGCGTGGCGTGAGGCGTTTAAGCCCGCCTACGATGCGTTGCAGGGACAAAGTAAACTGCTGCTCACCACCTATTTCGACAGTATCGGTCAGAACATTGAGGTGATTCGCCAGCTGCCGGTGCAGGGGCTGCATGTCGATCTGGTGCATGGCCGGGATGATATTCAGCAACTGAATCAGCAATTGCCCGCCAGCTGGCTGCTGTCGCTGGGGGTGATCAACGGGCGTAACGTCTGGCGCGCCGATCTGAGCCGCTGGTTTGAGCGCCTGCAGCCGCTGGTCGCTCAGCGCGCGCAGCTGTGGATCGGCTCCTCCTGCTCGCTGCTGCACAGCCCTATCGATCTGAGCGTTGAGACCCGGCTGGATGAGGAAGTGAAAAGCTGGTTCGCCTTCGCGCTGCAGAAATGCACCGAACTTTCGCTGCTGACCGAGGCGCTCAACCACAACGATGCCGCGTCACTGGCGGCCTGGAGCGCGCCGGTTCGCGCCCGTGCTCACTCCAGCCGCGTACATAACGCCGCGGTCGCTCAGCGCCTGCTGGCTATCACGCCGCAGGACAGCGAACGACACAGCCGCTACAGCGAGCGGGCTAAGGCACAGCGTCAGCGCTTTAATCTGCCCGCCTGGCCGACCACCACGATTGGCTCTTTCCCACAAACCCCGGAAATTCGCGGTCTGCGCCTCGATTTCAAACAGGGTCGCCTCGACAGCAATCATTACCGTACCGGCATCGCTGAACATATCAAACAGGCGATTACTGAGCAGGAGCGGCTGGGGCTGGATGTGCTGGTGCACGGCGAAGCGGAACGTAACGACATGGTTGAATATTTCGGCGAGCATCTGGATGGATTCGTCTTCACCCAGAATGGCTGGGTACAGAGCTATGGCTCACGCTGCGTGAAACCACCGGTGATTATCGGCGACATCAGCCGGCCGGAAGCGATCACCGTTGAGTGGGCGAAGTATGCCCAGTCGCTAACGGACAAACCGGTGAAAGGGATGCTGACCGGTCCGGTGACCATTCTCTGCTGGTCATTCCCGCGTGAAGATGTGTCACGTGAAACCATCGCAAAACAGATTGCGCTGGCGCTGCGTGATGAAGTGGCCGATCTGGAAAAAGCCGGTATTGGCATTATCCAGATTGATGAACCCGCGCTGCGCGAAGGGCTGCCGCTGCATCAGTCCGACTGGGCTGCCTATCTGAACTGGGCGGTCGATGCTTTCCGCCTGAATGCCGCTGTGGCGCAGGATGACACCCAGATCCACACCCATATGTGTTACTGCGAGTTTAACGACATCATGGATTCCATCGCTGCGCTGGATGCCGATGTGATTACCATCGAAACCTCGCGCTCTGACATGGAGTTGCTGGCGTCGTTTGAACACTTTGACTATCCGAATGAGATTGGCCCAGGCGTCTACGACATTCACTCGCCTAATGTACCGGACGTCGAATGGATTGAAGCGCTGTTGCTGAAAGCGGCGAAGCGTATTCCGCCGCAACGGCTGTGGGTAAATCCGGACTGCGGGCTGAAAACGCGTGGCTGGACCGAAACGCGGCAGGCATTGGCTAACATGGTCACTGCGGCAAAAAACCTGCGGGCTAAAACGGCGTAAACGGGCGTCCGGCAGGGAATAAGAAATAATCGGGGCGCGCAGGCGCCCCTTTTTTCGCTTACTGTGAAGCTACGCCATACTGCCTGAACCAGGCCAGCATCCGCGCCCAGCCATCGCTGGCCGATTCGGCATGATAGCTCGGACGGTAGTCAGCATTAAACGCATGTCCGGCTTCGGGATAGACGATGATTTCCGCGGTGGCATTGGCGGCGTGCAGCGCCTGACGCATCTGCTCAACGCTCTCCAGCGGAATTCCGTCATCCTGACCGCCGTATAAGCCTAATACCGGGGCGCTGAGATCGACGGCGACATCAATAGGGTGTTTCTGCTGCTTCATGGTCCGATCGCCGGTCAGCCGTCCATACCAGGCGACGGCGGCACGCAGCTGTGGATTGTGCGCCGCATAGAGCCAGCTAATGCGGCCGCCCCAGCAGAAACCGGTAATGCCCATCCGCCGGATATCACCGCCGTTACGCGCTGCCCAGTTGGCGGCATGATCAAGGTCGGACAGCACCTGGCTGTCGGGCACCTTACTCACCAGCTCGCTGAATAGCGTCGGAATATCGTGGTAATCGTTGGGATCGCCTTCACGGAAGTAGAGTTCCGGGGCGATGGCCAGATAGCCTTCCAGCGCCAGCCGGCGGCAGATATCACGGATGTGCTCATGCACCCCGAAAATTTCCTGTACCACCAGCACCACTGGCAGCGAACCCTCTGCGGATTTCGGTCGGGCAAAAAACGCGGGCATATTTTCGCCCTGGCTTGGCACTGAGGTCTCACCCGACTGAATCGCCGGGCTGTCGGTAATAATGGTGGTGGAAGCGGTCGGCTGAACGGCAGGCGCAAAGGTCCCTGCCGCGGCTTTTTGTGTCATATTATCACTGGTTTTCATTATTCTCTCCGTGCGAGCAATTGCGCAATCACGTAACTATAGCCTGGCCGGAAACGGTGCGAGCCAGACGTCGGGTAACAGAGTCAGCAGCGGACAATATCACCCAACTCTTTAACACTGCGATGACCCCGACACAGCCCCGCCGATCGCAATGACGGCGAACCCGATGTGATATTGTGATAATCATCACATTGTTTTTAGTGAAAAATGTAACTTTCATTTTCTTAAGTGAATGTTGTCACATATTTATCGGGCGTGCTGACGTAGAGTGACGCGCTACCTTCCCTTAACAGGAGTCTGAAATGACACAGTCTGACGTTTTCCATCTTGGCCTGACTAAAGCCGATCTGCAGGGCGCTACCCTGGCGATTGTGCCCGGCGATCCGGAGCGCGTGAAGAAAATTGCCGGACTGATGGAGGATGCCACGCATCTGGCCTCACACCGTGAATTCACCAGCTGGCTGGCAAAACTCGACGGTAAGCCGGTGGTGGTCTGTTCAACCGGTATCGGCGGTCCTTCTACCTCCATTGCGGTTGAGGAACTGGCACAGCTTGGCGTACGCACTTTCCTGCGCGTTGGCACCACCGGCGCTATCCAGCCGCACATCAACGTTGGCGATGTGCTGGTGACTACCGGTTCCGTGCGGCTCGACGGTGCCAGCCTGCATTTCGCACCGATGGAGTTTCCGGCAGTGGCCGATTTTGCCTGTACCACGGCGCTGGTGGCTGCGGCAGAAGCCTGTGGCGCGAAGACCCATATCGGCATTACTGCCTCTTCTGATACCTTCTATCCGGGACAGGAACGCTACGATACCTTCTCTGGTCGGGTGGTGAATCGCTTCCAGGGATCGATGAAAGAGTGGCAGGAGATGGGCGTACTCAACTATGAGATGGAATCCGCTACACTGTTAACCATGTGTGCCAGCCAGGGCCTGCGCGCCGGCATGGTGGCTGGTGTGATCGTTAACCGTACCCAGAAAGAGATCCCGGATGCGGTGACGATGAAACAGACCGAAAGCGATGCGGTAAAAATTGTGGTTGAAGCGGCACGCCGCTTGTTATAACCCTCACAGCCAGGCAGCAGGTTAACGGGCCGCTATGAGGCCTGCCTGCTGCCGGATAATCCCGGCGCAGCCTTTCAACGGACTCTGAGAGTGCCCGATGCGCAAAACTATTCCCGTTCGTCGTCCCGTCGTTAACCCGAATTCCGCCGCGCTCAATGCCCGTCTGGAGAGCAGTGCCGCCCGGTTCCGCGCCGCCATGCAGCAGGGCGATTATGCGCAGGCCGTCCGCTCTTGCGAAGAGGTGTTGCGTTATCAGCCTCACCAGATGCAGGTACTGAGTGACTATGCGCTCTGCCTGATGCGTCTCGGTCAGCATCACAAAGCGTACAAAACCTACCAGAAAATTTACCAGTCGCCGCCGGCCGTGCGCGCCACCGCGTCAGAAACCTGGCTGGATGGCCTGACCGAAGTGTGTGGCTGGCTGGATAAGCAGGATGAGGTGGCGCGTTACGGCCTGGAATCGCTGATGCAGTCAGACGCCCGCTTTCGTCAGGGGCCGCGGGTCGCCTTTCCCGCTGCGCAGCCTGAGCCAATCGATCTCAGCCAGCCGCAGCAGAACGTGATCGCGTTCAGCCTGTATGGCGACCAGCCGCGCTACTGTGAAACCCTGATTAAAAATGTTGAGGTGGCACCGCAGCTCTTTCCCGGCTGGATCTGCCGCATCTATCTGGATGACAGCGTGCCGCAGCATGTCTGGCAACGGCTCGATCAGCCCCACGTTGAGCGGGTTGATATGTCGCAGGAAAAAACGCGGTTCCCGACGCTGTGGCGCTTTCTGGTGATGGACGATCCCAGCGTTAAACGCTTTATTGTCCGTGATGCCGACTCGCTGCTTTCCGAGCGCGAAGCGGCGGCGGTTAACGCCTGGCTGGCATCGCCGTACTGGTTCCACCACATGCGCGACTATTTTTCCCACACCGAGTTACTGCTGGCCGGCATGTGGGGCGGCTGCCATGGCGTTTTCCAGCAGGTTGAACAAACGATGCGCGAATTTATTGCGCAGTACCGTGGCAGCGAACGCTTTACCGATCAGTACTTCCTCAAGACGGCGCTGTGGCCAACGGTGCGTGAAAGCATTCTCAATCATGATGAGTTGTTTCATTTCCATCAGGCTCAGCCGTGGCCAGCGCATCCGCCGGTACGCTGGCAGATGCCCCGATTTCACGTTGGCAGCAACGTGGGCTTTGCCAGCCTGACCGGACAGTCCGCCGCCGCCGACGGCACCCGGCAGGTGGTGGACATCAGCGCGGGCGGCAAAAGCTGGCAATATCCGGCCCAGGTGAAAAGTGGCCAATGGCTGCTGCCGATGCCGTTCTTCCTGATTGAAGACTGGCAGGCCGGAAAGCTGACGGTGACCGTGCGGTAAGTGATTGAGTGCAGGTAAATATATCTGGACATTCATACAGTGCGACTCTACCTTTTCCCTCAGTAGCTTGAGTCGCGGGGAAATCATGGATCAGCACATCATTATCAGCGTCTGTCTGGCACTCGCCGGCGCAGGAATTGGCTGGATGCTGGCACAGTTACGTGTCGGGCATCAGGCCGCCAGTTTCTTAACCGAGCGCCGTCTGCTGGAAGAGGCACAACAGCGCCAGCAGCAGCAGATTGAACAGCTTCAGCAGCAGGCGCAGCAGCGTGAGCAGGAACTGCGCCAGCTTCATGGTGCGCTGAGTGGTGCCAATGAACGTCTGCAACAGCTCGATTACTGGCGCAACGAGAGCGAACAGCTTAACCGGGAACTGCGTAACCAGCTGGAGGTCAACAGCGCCCAGGAAGCGGAGCTGCGTGAGGTAACCATCCGTCTTGAAGAGACCCGCTTCGCCGCCGAAGAGAAGCAGCGTCTGCTGACCAACAGCGAGCAACGCCTCAGCGCCCAGTTTGAAAACCTCGCCAACCGTATTTTCGAAAATAGCGGCCGCCGCGTCGATGAACAGAATCGCCAGAGCCTCGACAGCCTGATCGGCCCGCTGCGTGAACAGCTGGATGGTTTCCGTCGTCAGGTGCATGAGAGCTTTGGCGCGGAAGCGCGTGAGCGGCACACCCTGACCCACGAAATCCGTCAGTTACAGCAGCTTAATGCGCAAATGGCGCAGGAAGCGCTCAACCTTACCAAAGCGCTGAAAGGCGACAATAAAATCCAGGGCAACTGGGGCGAAGTGGTGCTCAGCCGGGTGCTGGAAGCGTCCGGGCTGCGTGAAGGCTATGAGTATGAAACCCAGGTCAGCATTCAGTCGGAGCAGCAGGGCAGGATGCAGCCGGATGTCATTGTGCGTCTGCCGCAGGGCAAAGATGTGGTGGTGGACGCCAAAATGACGCTGGTCGCCTATGAGCGTTACTTCAATGCCGAAGATGAGGTTGAGCGTGAACAGGCGATTCAGGAACATGTCAGCGCGATGCGCAGCCATATTCGTCTGCTGGGACGTAAAGATTATCAACAATTGCCCGGTTTACGCTCGCTTGATTATGTGTTGATGTTTATTCCGGTCGAACCGGCGTTTTTGCTGGCGATCGATCGCCAGCCAGAGCTGATTGGCGAGGCGCTGCAGCAGAATATCATGCTGGTCAGTCCCACCACGCTGCTGGTAGCGCTGCGTACCATCAATAACCTGTGGCGTTACGAGCACCAAAGCCGCAATGCGCAGCGTATTGCTGACCGCGCCACCCGGCTGTATGACAAAATGCGGCTGTTCGTTGATGACATGAGTGGTATTGGTCACAGCCTGGATAAGGCGCAAATCAGCTACCGCGAGGCGATGAAAAAACTGGCCGAAGGACGCGGCAACCTGATTGCGCAGACGGAAGGTTTCCGTGCGCTGGGGGTTGAAGTGAAACGGTCGATTAATCCTCAGCTGGTGGAGCGGGCGATGCCGGAAAATCCGGCTGATGAAGAGCAGGACGACGATGATGATGCGGATGACAGAGCCATGCGTGTGAGACGCCTCCACGAATAGTATGGGCGCAGCGTGCCTGACTTCCGTGACTCTGATACACTTCGGGAAGTATTGTTTGTGGAGCAGGTAAAACCGATGGCAGATGAATCACAGCAGGAAACCACCCATTTTGGCTTTCAGACGGTCGCCAAAAGCGAAAAAGCCGACAAAGTTGCGGATGTGTTTCACTCCGTAGCGGCAAAATATGACCTGATGAACGATTTGATGTCCTTTGGCGTCCATCGTGTCTGGAAGCGTTTTACCATTGACAGCAGCGGCGTACGTCGCGGTCAACGCGTGTTAGATCTGGCCGGCGGAACCGGCGATCTGACGGCTAAATTTTCTCGCCTGGTGGGCGAAACGGGTCAGGTAGTGCTGGCCGATATCAACAGTTCGATGCTGAAGATGGGCCGTGAAAAGCTGCGCAATCTCGGCGTGGTCGGCAACGTGAGCTACGTGCAGGCCAACGCAGAAGCTCTGCCGTTCCCGGATAACTACTTCGATTGCATCACCATCTCCTTCGGCTTACGCAACGTAACGGAAAAAGAGAAGGCGCTGGCCTCTATGTTCCGTGTGCTGAAGCCGGGCGGACGGTTACTGGTACTTGAGTTCTCCAAACCGGTGATTGATCCGCTGAGCAAAGCCTATGACGCTTACTCGTTCCATATTCTGCCGCGTATCGGGCAACTGGTGGCGCAGGACGCCGAGAGCTATCGCTATCTGGCCGAATCGATCCGCATGCATCCCGATCAGGAAACGCTGAAAGCGATGATGAACGACGTCGGTTTTGAAAATACCACTTACTCCAATATGACCGGCGGCATTGTGGCCTTACACCGTGGATTTAAGTTCTGAGTGAGATGGTGATGAACCTAACGCCCTTGATTACCGCGGGCCTGGAAACAGCGCTGAACCGCATGTTGTATCGCGATCGCGGCCTGAAGGCGGCACGGCAGCGTCTGACCGGTAAGGTCCTGACGCTGCGTCTGAGCGAGTTTTCCCATCCGCTGGTGCTGGTATTCAGTGAGCAGCAGCTGGATGTGGTGGCTGACTGGCAGGATACCAGCGACTGCACGGTGATTACTTCACTGAAAACCTTGCCGAAGCTGCGCGATCGCCAGCAGCTGACGCCGCTGATTCGCAGCGGTGAGTTGCAGGTAGAAGGTGATTTGCAGGTAGTGCAGCAGTTTTCCGCGCTGATGGATCTTGCCGAGCTGGATCCGGCGGAATACCTGGCGCCGTGGGTCGGCGATATTGCGGCACAGGGCATCAGTCAGGGCGCACAACGAGTCTTTCGCCGGATAAAAGGCGAAGTCGGGCGTCGGCAGGATTACCTCGGTCAGGCACTGACCGAAGAGTGGCGTGTCGCGCCAGGCTCGCTCGAATTAGCCTGGTTTTCCGAGGAGGTCGACGCGATGGAACGTTCGCTTGAGGCGCTTAATGCGCGTCTGGCGCAGCTGGAGGCAAAATGAGTTTTGGAGAGATCCGCCGCTTATATTTGATCATGAAGGTGTTTTTGACTTACGGCCTTGATGAACTGATTCCCAACACGCGCCTTACCCTTCCGCTTCGCCTGTGGCGTCGCTGTATTTTCTGGTTACCCAATCTGCATCAGAATGAACCGACCGGCGCCCGCATGCGCATGGCGATGGAGCAGCTGGGGCCGGTATGGATTAAGTTCGGTCAGATGCTGTCGACCCGCCGTGACCTGTTCCCGCCGATGATCGCCGATCAGCTGGCCATTCTGCAGGACCGGGTTGCACCGTTTGATGGCGTTAAAGCGAAAGCGCAGATCGAAGCCTCAATGGGCGCACCGATCGAAACCTGGTTTGATGATTTTGACATTAAGCCGCTGGCATCAGCGTCGATTGCCCAGGTTCACACGGCAACGCTGAAGTCGACCGGTAAGAAAGTGGTGATCAAAGTCATTCGTCCGGATATTTTGCCGGTGATCAAAGCTGACATGAAGCTGATCTATCGCCTGGCGCGCTGGGTGCCGCGTTTACTGCCTGATGGCCGTCGTCTGCGTCCGGTTGAAGTGGTGCGCGACTACGAAAAAACCCTGCTTGATGAGCTGAACCTGTTACGCGAAGCCGCGAACGCCATTCAGTTACGCCGCAATTTTGAAGACAGCCGGATGCTTTATGTACCGGAAGTCTATTCTGACTACTGCAGCGAAACCATGATGGTGATGGAACGTATTTACGGCATTCCGATTTCGGACGTCGCCACGCTGGAGCGACACGGGGTCAACATGAAGCTGCTGGCAGAGCGTGGCGTGCAGGTGTTCTTCACCCAGGTATTCCGCGACAGTTTCTTCCATGCTGATATGCATCCCGGCAATATTTTTGTCAGCTATGAGCATCCGGAAGATCCGCAATACATCGGCATCGACTGCGGTATTGTCGGGTCGCTCAACAAAGAAGATAAGCGCTATCTGGCTGAAAACTTTATCGCCTTTTTTAACCGCGACTACCGCAAGGTGGCGGAGCTGCACGTTGACTCTGGCTGGGTGCCGCCCGATACCAACGTCGAAGATTTTGAATTTGCGATTCGCACCGTCTGTGAGCCGATTTTTGAAAAGCCGCTGGCTGAAATTTCCTTCGGTCACGTGCTGCTGAATCTGTTCAATACCGCGCGTCGGTTTAATATGGAAGTCCAGCCGCAGCTGGTGCTGCTGCAAAAGACTCTGCTGTATGTGGAAGGTATTGGTCGTCAGCTCTATCCGCAGCTTGACCTGTGGAAGACCGCCAAGCCGTTCCTCGAAGAGTGGATCAAGGATCAGGTCGGTCTGCCCGCCATCATTCGCGCGGTTAAAGAGAAAGCACCGTTCTGGGCCGAGAAGTTACCGGAACTGCCGGAACTGTTTTATGACAGCATGCGCCAGCATAAACTTTTGCGGCATAGCGTTGACAAATTAGTGGGCGATCTCAATGCGCAGCGTACCCGGCATCACCAGGCACGCTATCTGTTTGGCGTTGGCGCAACCCTGCTGCTCAGCGGCACGGCAGTGCTGCTTTCGCGACCGGACTGGGACCTGTTTCCGGCGGTATTAATGGCAGCGGGCATCGTCTCATGGTTAATCGGCTGGCGTAAGACAAACTGATTGTCACTTCAGCCAAAAACACGGTAATGTCGCTGGCTCAGGCCCGGGTTGATAAGGGCGCTCTGTGGTGCATTACCCCATCGTTTTTCACAGAATATTAGAGGCTATCTCATGGGCGGTATCAGTATTTGGCAATTGTTAATTATTGCCGTGATTGTTGTACTTCTGTTCGGTACCAATAAATTACGTAATCTGGGTTCGGATTTGGGTTCCTCGATTCGTGGCTTCAAAAAAGCCATGGGCGATGAGGACGACAAAAAGGATCAACCGAAAGAGCAGGACGCTGACTTCAGCGCCAAAACGCTGGCGGACAAACAGCAAACTTCGGCTACTAAAGAAGAAGTTAAGAACGACAAGCAGGTGTAAACCGTGTTCGACATTGGTTTTAGTGAACTGGTATTGGTGTTCGTTATCGGGCTGATTGTACTCGGCCCACAACGTTTACCGGTTGCGGTGAAAACCGTGGTCGGCTGGATCAGGGCGATTCGTTCGCTGGCAGCCAATGTGCAAAACGAACTGGCGCAGGAGCTGAAACTGCAGGAGTTGCAGGACAGTCTGAAAAAGGTGGAAGAAGCGGGCCGCGGGACACTGTCGCCGGAGCTGAAAGAGTCAATGGAAGAGCTGCGTAAGACTGCGGATTCAATGAAGCGCTCGGTCAGCCAGAGCATCGACATTGAAAAAGAGGAAGACGAAGCCAACACTATTCACTCGCCACAGCACCGATCGGCGCCGCCTCTGGCGGACCAGCCGGAAGTGCATCCGGCAGCGGCCGGCACTGCGTCGCCGTCAGGCACGCCTGCGGCGGCTGATCATCAGGCCAGCGCGCCAGTTCAGGCACCGTCTGTGGAAACGGCATCAGCCGGGCAGCCGGCAGCGATTGTAGCCAGCGCGCCCGCTCAGGCACCGTCTGTGGAAACGGCATCAGCCGGGCAGCCGACAGCGGCTGTAGCCAGCGCGCCCGCTCAGGCACCGTCTGTGGAAACGGCATCAGCCGGGCAGTCAGCAGCGACTGTAGCCAGCGCGCCCGCTCAGGCACCAGCCCGTGCTGACACGGCATTAGCCAGCAAACCTGACGCCGCCACTACGCGCACTTCCGCTTCCCCCTCTTCTGCAAGTGATGAACGATAATGGCCGTTGAAGATACCCAACCGCTCATCAGTCATCTGATTGAGCTGCGTAAGCGACTGCTGAACTGCATCATCGCCGTTTTAGTGATATTCCTGGCGCTGGTTTATTTTGCCAATGATATCTATCAACTGGTGGCGGCACCGCTCATCAGTCAGATGCCAATCGGCTCCAGCATGATCGCCACCGATGTGGCTTCGCCGTTTTTCACCCCGATTAAACTGACGATTATTGTGTCGGTATTTCTGGCGGTGCCGGTGATCCTCTATCAGGTCTGGGCGTTCATTGCGCCTGCGCTCTATCGCCATGAACGTAGACTGGTAATGCCGCTGCTGTTTTCCAGCACCTTTCTGTTCTATATCGGTGTGGCATTTGCCTACTTTGTCGTCTTCCCGCTGGCGTTTGGTTTCTTTACCAAAACCGCGCCGATTGGCGTCACCATGGCGACCGACATTACCAAATACCTCGATTTTGTCATGACGTTGTTTATGGCGTTTGGCGTGGCGTTTGAAGTGCCGGTAGCGATTGTACTGTTGTGCTGGACTGGTATCACCAGCCCGGACGATCTGAAAAAGAAACGTCCCTATATTCTGGTCGGGGCCTTCGTGGTCGGCATGTTACTGACGCCGCCGGACGTTTTTTCCCAAACTTTGCTCGCTATTCCGATGTACTGCCTGTTTGAAGTCGGCGTATTCTTTTCCCGATACTATGTGGGCAAAGGCCGCCGGGCACAGGATGAGGAACATAACACCGAATCCTGACGCGATCTTCAGGTCCCGCTCTGGCGGGCAGAGATCAATCCGAACCGCCCTCCGGGGCGGTTTTTGTTTAGTAAAACTGTGGGAAAAATTATGTTTGATATCGGTGTAAACCTGACCAGCACGCAATTCGCCTCCGACCGGCCAAAGGTGGTAAAACGCGCGCGTGAAGCGGGCGTCACCGGCATGCTGATTACCGGCACCAATGCGCTGGAGAGCCAGCAGGCGCAGAAACTGGCTGAAGATCAGCCGGGCTTCTGCTGGTCTACCGCGGGCGTGCATCCGCACCACGCCAGCGAATGGTCAACGGAGATCGCCAGCACGCTGCGTCGGCTGGCGGAGAAACCGGAAGTGGTGGCTATCGGCGAATGCGGGCTCGATTTTAACCGCAACCTGTCAGCCCATGAGCAGCAGGAATATGCGTTTGAAGCACAGCTGGCGCTGGCAGCCGAACTGAATATGCCGGTGTTTCTGCACTGCCGCGAAGCCCATGCGCGCTTTGCGGCCATCGTGGCGCCCTGGCTGCCAAAACTGCCGGGTGCGGTAATTCACTGCTTTACCGGCACGCGCGATGAACTGGAAGCGTGCCTGGCGCTGGGATTATCGATAGGAATTACTGGCTGGGTGTGTGATGAACGTCGCGGGCTTGAACTGCGTGAAATGCTGCCGCTGATCCCGGCCGATAAGTTGCTGCTGGAAACCGACTCGCCCTATTTATTGCCGCGCGATATGCGACCGCGTCCGACTTCACGTCGTAACGAACCCTGCTTCTTACCGCATATTGTGCAACAGGTGGCGACATGGCGTGGCGAGAGCAGCGAGGCGCTGGCGGCCTGCGTTGATAACAATGCGCGGACGCTGTTCCGACTGGTTTAGATCTTACGGAACTGTTTGTTATCCACGCTGCGCATCACCTGTTTATTCAGCAGGTTGAGCAACAGAATCGAACGGGTTTCGCCATCCGGCTCGGCAAAGATGGCGCGTAGCCCTTCAAACGTCCCTTCGGTGATGACAACTTCATCGCCGATTTGTGGCGTTTCAGGATCGAGCAGAATTTGCGGGACATCGGTTTCCAGCGCTTCAATCACCGCAGGCGGCACCGTAGCGGGCGTAGTGCCAAAGCGCACAAAGTGGCTGACGCCGCGCGTGCTGCTGATGGTGGTGGTATGAATCGCTTCCGGATCGAATTCGATGAACAGATAGTTAGGAAACAGCGGCTCACTCACCGTGGTGCGTTTACCGCGCACGATCTTTTCCAGAGCGATCATCGGGCTGAGGCAATTCACTTCTTGCCGCTCCAGATGCTCCTTCGCGCGCAATAGCTGACCACGTTTGCAATAGAGTAAATACCAGGATTCCATAACCGCTCCCATCGAATGGACGCTAAGAATAGCAAACCTGCTGCCAGAGTTATAGCGCATCGGGCAGGGGAAAAGCGCAGCGCGCAGAAAATAAACTGAGACTTTTCTTAAGATGCCGGATAGTGACAGAAAAGGCGATTGGAAATTGACGTTTCACCCTGCTCTGTATCAGACTCGGTGGCCATCATACCGGCGAAAAGGATCATCTGATGGAACTCTTTTTGTTAAGCAACGGCAAGCTGGCGGATGATGCGCCGTTACTGGGTTATGCTCAGCCGCAGTTACACGCCATGATTGCCAGACGTGCTATCCGTTCAGCGGTGCTGATTCCTTACGCCATTATCCGGGGCGATCATGCGCAGCGCGCCGCCGATCTCAGTGCGTCACTGGGCATTGCGGTGCGCCCCGTTGACGCTTTTACCTCACCGGCTGAGGCAATCGCCCAGGCGGAGCTGATTTTAGTCAGCGGCGGTAATACCTGGTTGCTGAACCAGATGCTGCATGAGCAGGGCTTAATCGTGGCGATACAGCGCGCGGTGCGTGAACGGCAGGTGCCGTATATCGGCTGGAGTGCTGGCTGTAATGTGGCGACGCCGTCGATTCGCACCACCAATGATATGCCGGTGCGTAGTAGCGTGGTGCTGCCTGCGCTGGGGCTGTTCCCGGTGCAGATCAATCCTCACTATCTGGATGCCAGCGTCAGCGGTCATATGGGCGAAACACGCGACGAGCGGCTGGCTGAATTCTGTGCCGTCAATCCGTCCGAGTCGGTGATTGCGCTGCGTGAAGGCAGCTTTCTGCATCTGCATGACGATCGGCTACGCTATTACAGTGTGCGCAACGAAGACTTTAAGGTGTTTCGCCACGGCGAGCCGATTCAGGCTTATCACGATACCCGCGCGCTTCAGCCGCTGGTGCCTTTTCGCTGTGATTAAGGTTGCCGCATAAACCTCAACACAACCGCATAATCAGCCCTATAATGGCCGATTCACTCTGGCCGGAAAGCTAAAGCCGCATGAAATATCACGATTTACGCGACTTTCTCGCGCTGCTCGAACAGCGCGGTGAGTTAAAAAGAATTAAGCAATCGATTGATCCCGTCCTGGAAATGACCGAAATCGCCGACCGCACGCTGCGTGCCGGCGGGCCCGCGCTGCTGTTTGAAAACCCGAAAGGGTATGACATGCCAGTGCTGTGTAACCTGTTTGGCACGCCAAAGCGCGTCGCCATGGGGATGGGTCAGGAAGAGGTGAGTGCACTGCGGGAAGTAGGCAAACTGCTGGCATTTCTGAAAGAGCCGGAGCCACCAAAAGGCTTTCGCGATCTGTTCGATAAGATGCCGCAGTTTAAGCAGGTGCTCAACATGCCGACTAAACGCCTGCGCAATGCGCCCTGCCAGGAAGTGGTGTTCAGCGGTGATGAGGTCGATCTGTCGCGCATTCCGGTGATGAAATGCTGGCCGGGCGATGCCGCGCCGCTGATTACCTGGGGTCTGACCGTCACCCGTGGTCCGCATAAAGAGCGACAGAATCTCGGCATTTACCGCCAACAGGTGATCGGCAAAAACCGGCTGATTATGCGCTGGCTGTCGCACCGTGGCGGCGCGCTCGATTTTCAGGAGTGGAGCAAAGCGCATCCGGGCGAGCGTTTTCCGGTTTCGGTGGCGCTCGGTGCTGACCCTGCGACTATTCTCGGTGCGGTAACGCCGGTGCCGGATACGCTGTCAGAATATGCGTTTGCTGGTCTGCTGCGCGGCAATAAAACCGAAGTGGTGAAATGCCTGTCGAACGATCTGGAAGTGCCAGCCAGCGCGGAGATCGTGCTGGAGGGTTACATCGAGGCAGGCGACATGGCACCTGAAGGGCCTTACGGCGACCACACCGGCTACTACAATGAAGTAGATAGCTTCCCGGTCTTTACCGTGACGCACATTACCCAGCGGCATCAGGCAATTTATCACTCGACCTATACCGGCCGTCCACCGGATGAGCCCGCCGTACTGGGTGTGGCGTTGAATGAAGTGCTGGTGCCGATTCTGATCAAGCAGTTCCCGGAAATTGTCGATTTCTATCTGCCGCCGGAAGGATGTTCCTACCGGCTGGCGGTGGTAACCATTAAAAAGCAGTATGCCGGGCATGCCAAACGGGTAATGTTTGGCGTCTGGTCATTTCTGCGGCAGTTCATGTACACCAAATTTGTTATTGTGTGTGACGATGATGTTAATGCGCGTGACTGGAATGATGTGATCTGGGCGATTACCACCCGCATGGATCCGGCGCGTGACACGGTATTAGTGGAAAATACGCCGATCGACTATCTCGATTTCGCCTCACCGGTTTCCGGGCTGGGGTCGAAGATGGGGATGGATGCGACCAACAAATGGCCGGGCGAAACGCAGCGCGAATGGGGCACACCTATCGTGAAAGATCCTGCGATTACCGCGCGCATTGATGCTATCTGGGATGAGTTAGGTATTTTTGATCAGCCGCCACAGCGTTGATGGCGAGCACAACCATAAAGACGACCCGACAGAGGGAACGCATGACAACGTTAAGCTGTAAAGTAACTTCAGTTGAAGCGATTACCGACACGGTGTATCGCGTTCGCCTGATTCCGGAAGCGGATTTCAGTTTTCGCGCGGGACAGTATCTGATGGTGGTGATGGATGAGCGTGATAAGCGCCCGTTTTCACTGGCCTCAACGCCAATGGAAAAGGATATCATTGAGCTGCACATCGGTGCGTCCGATCTCAACCTGTACGCCATGGCGGTGATGGATCGTATTCGTGACGATCGCCAGATCACCGTCGACATGCCGCACGGTGATGCCTGGCTGCGCGAAGAGAGCAGCAAACCGTTGATCCTGATCGCTGGCGGTACCGGCTTCTCCTATGCCCGTTCCATTCTGCTGACCGCGTTAGCGCAGCAGCCGGATCGTGATATCGCCATTTACTGGGGCGGACGTGAGCTGAAGCATCTGTACGATCTGGATGAGCTGGATGCGCTGGCGGTGAAACACCCCAACCTGAAGGTGATCCCGGTGGTCGAGCAACCGGAAGCGGGCTGGCAGGGACGTTCGGGTACGGTATTAACCGCGGTAATGCAGGATTTCAGCACGCTGAGCGAGCATGAGATCTATATTGCTGGCCGTTTCGAGATGGCCAAGATCGCACGCGATCGCTTCTGCGCCGAACGCGGTGCGCTGGAATCGCAGATGTATGGTGATGCTTTCGCCTTCATCTGATCGATGACAAGCCAAAAGAAAAAACCCGCCCATCATGGGCGGGTAAATCGGACAAAGAAGTGACCCAACGTATTACAGACGCTCGAATACGGTGGCGATGCCCTGACCTAAACCGATGCACATGGTCGCCAGACCAAACTGCGCATCGCGTCGCGCCATGATGTTAAGCAATGTGGTACTGATACGTGCCCCGGAACAGCCCAGCGGGTGACCCAGCGCAATCGCACCACCATTCAGATTGATCTTTTCATCCAGCCGATCCAGCAAACCCAAATCCTTTATGCATGGCAGGGTTTGTGCTGCAAACGCCTCATTGAGTTCAAACACGTCAATATCATTGACGCTCAGACCGGCACGTTTCAGCGCCAGCCTGCTGGCCGGCACCGGGCCGTAGCCCATGATTGACGGATCGCAGCCGACCACCGCCATACTTCTGATGCGGGCACGCGGGGTCAGCCCCAGTTCACGGGCGCGGGATTCGCTCATCACCAACATCGCGGCCGCGCCATCAGACAGAGCTGACGAGGTGCCCGCCGTTACCGTGCCATTGACCGGATCAAACGCCGGCCGCAGTGCCGCCAGACCTTCGGCGCTGGTCTCTTCACGGATGACCTCATCGTAATCGTAGCGTTTGAGAATGCCGTCGCTGTCGTGACCGGCAGTGGCGACGATCTCCGCTTTGAAATCACCGCGCTGAGTTGCCTGCCAGGCGCGCTGGTGCGAACGCAGGGCAAACGCATCCTGCTGCTCGCGGCTGATATGATGCATACGCGCCAGCATTTCAGCGGTCAGGCCCATCATCCCCGCCGCTTTGGCCACGGTGCGGCCGAGGCCCGGATGAAAGTCGACGCCGTGATTCATCGGCACGTGTCCCATATGTTCCACTCCGCCAATCAGGCAGCTGTGCGCATCGCCGACCATAATGGCACGGGCGGCATCATGCAGTGCCTGCATCGATGAGCCGCACAGGCGGTTGACGGTGGTTGCCGGTACCGAGTGCGGTATTTCAGCCAGCAGGGCGGCGTTACGCGCAATGTTAAACCCCTGTTCCAGCGTCTGCTGCACGCAGCCCCAGACAATGTCATCCAGCGTGGCAGGATTGACCGCCGGGTTGCGGCTCAGCAGCTCACGCATCAGGTGGGCGGAAAGATCCTCGGCACGTACATGACGAAAAGCACCGCCTTTTGAACGACCCATCGGCGTACGTACCGCATCGATAATCACCACATTTTCCATATTCTTGCCCTCAGGCGCTTTTCAGCGCGGCTTCGTCAATTGGTTTGGCGGCGGGATACCAGCTTTGATGCTGATGCGCTTTTTGCACCAGCAGTTCAGGCAATTCATACAGGCCACCGAGTGCACTGTAGCGCCGGGCCTGATCGACCACATTGCTGTTGCCCAGGGTATCGAGGTAGCGGAAGGCGCCGCCGCGGAAAGGCGGGAAGCCGAGACCGTATACCAACGCCATATCTGCTTCGGCCGGCGAGGCGATGATTTTCTCCTCCAGGCAGCGCACCACTTCATTCAGCATTGGCAGCATCATGCGATTAAGGATCTCTTCGTCGCTGAAGACACGCTTAGGCTGGCAAACCTGTTGCAGCAGCGTATCGACCTCGCTGTCTGCCACTTTTTTCTGTTTGCCCTTTTTGTCGGTTTCCCAGCGCCAGAAGCCTTTGCCATTTTTTTGACCGAAACGACCGGCATCAAACAGCAGATCGATCGCATCGCGATAATCGTGTTTCATGCGTTGTGGAAAACCTTCCGCCATAACGCTTTGCGCATGATGCGCGGTATCGATGCCGACCACATCCAGCAACCACGATGGTCCCATTGGCCAGCCAAACTGTTTTTCCATTACTTTATCGATCTGACGGAAGTCAGCACCGTCGCGCAGCAGCAGGCTGAAGGCGGCGAAGTAGGGGAACAGCACCCGGTTGACGAAGAAGCCAGGGCAATCATTGACCACAATCGGGGTTTTACCCATTTTGCTGGCCCAGGCCACTACTTTGCTCAGGGTCGCTTCACTGGTTTTCTCGCCACGCACCACTTCTACCAGCGGCATACGCGGCACCGGATTGAAGAAGTGCATGCCGCAGAAATTTTCCGGACGTTGCAGCGCCTGTGCCAGTTGACTGATGGGAATGGTGGAGGTATTGGAGGTCAGGATGGCGTCGTCCCGCAGGTGCTGCTCGGTTTCGGCCAGCACTTTAGCTTTAATCAGAGGATTCTCGACCACCGCTTCGACCACCACGTCGGCGTGTTCAAAACCGGCGTAATCCAGCGTTGGCTGAATGGTTGCAATCACGCTGGCCAGCTTATTGCCGTCAATCTTGCCGCGCTCCAGCAGTTTATTAAGCAGCTTGCTGGCTTCGTTCATCCCGAGCGTCAGGGCCTGTGGATTGATGTCTTTCATTTTGACCGGCACGCCTTTCCAGGCTGACTGGTAGCTGATGCCGCCACCCATAATACCGGCACCCAGTACGGCCGCCTGCGTTGGCGCGCCGCTTTCGCTGCCGCGTTTTTTAGCCAGCCCTTTAACGTATTGATCGTTGAGGAAGATGCCGACCAGCGCCCGCGCTTCGTCAGACTGCGCCAGCGGAACAAAAGCGGCATTTTCCAGTTTCAGCGCATCTTCACGGCCAAGACCGGCAGCCGCTTCAATGGTTTTCACCGCCATCAGTGGCGCTGGGTAATGTTTGCCTGCGGTCTGCATCACCATACTTTTGGCAAGGGTGAAGCTCATCGCCGCTTCAATCGGGCTCAGTTTCAGCGGTGCCAGTTTCGGTGCCCGGCGCGCACGCCAGCTACCATCGAGCGCCACAGCTTTAAGCATGGTGATGCCCGCCTCGCGCAGTTTATCGCGTTCCACCACCGCATCGACCAGACCGAGTTTAAGTGCCGCGTTTCCGTCGACGTCTTTACCAGCGGCAATGATCTCCATTGCGCTATCGGCTCCTAACAGACGCGGCAGACGGACGCTGCCGCCGAAGCCTGGCATGATCCCGAGTTTCGTTTCCGGCAGGCCAATGCGGGCATCGGCAGTGGCAACGCGCAGGTCGGTTGCCAGTACGCATTCACATCCACCACCCAGCGCATAGCCATCGATGGCGGCCAGCGTCGGTACCGGTAAATCTTCCAGCCGGTTAAAAATGCTGTTGGCGTAGCTCAGCCACTGACTCAGTTTTTCGGTCGGTGCATCAAACAGTGAGAGGAATTCGGTGATGTCAGCACCGACAATGAAGGCCGGTTTAGCCGAGCTGAGCAGCACGCCGCGCAGGTCAGACTGCTGCTCCAGCACTGCAATAGCTTCGCCCAGGCTGGCGACGGTTTGCGTATCAAGCTTATTGACCGAGCCAGGGGCATCAAAAACCAGCTCGGCGATGCCATCGTCCAGCCAGTGAAGAGAAAGGTTAGCGCCTTGGTAGAGCATGTGCGTCTCCTGAAACCGCGGAAAAGTGATCTGGTCATACCAGATGATCGAGAGTGTGGGAGTGATGTTAATTTTTTGCAAACGGGTCTTTGCTTATTTGCTAACAAGATCACAGCCGCTCTCAACACGGCATCCGCTTAAGGGGTATGCTAAACTGCGGCCATTTCGCGACACTGGAGAGACGTCAATGGATTCCCTGAAGACCTTGTATCACGCGCATATCGCCACGTTGCAGCAACGGGCGCAGCAGGTGCTGGCACACAATAAACTGGATGCGATGCTGATCCATTCCGGTGAGTTGTTGACGGTGTTTCTGGATGACCACACCTATCCGTTCAAGGTGAATCCACAGTTTAAAGCCTGGGTGCCGGTAACGCAGGTGCCGAACTGCTGGCTGTGGGTTGATGGGGTCAGTAAACCAAAGTTGTGGTTTTACTCTCCGGTTGACTACTGGCATAACGTTGAGCCGCTGCCGGACAGCTTCTGGACCGCTGAGATTGAGGTCATCGGCCTGAAAAATGCGGATGAGATTGCGCAGCTGTTGCCGGCTCAACGTGAGAATGTCGCCTATATTGGCCCGGTAAATGCGCGGGCAGCGCAGCTCGGTATCAGTTCTGGCAATATCAATCCCAAAGCGGTGATCGATTTCCTGCATTACCATCGCAGCATCAAAACCGAGTATGAGCTGGCCTGTATGCGCCAGGCGCAGAAGCTGGCCGTGGCCGGACATCGCGCCGCCAAAGAGGCTTTTTCTGCCGGGTTAAGCGAGTTCGACATCAATCAGGCTTATCTGACAGCCACTGGACATCGCGATACCGACGTACCTTACGGCAACATCATTGCGCTGAATGAACACGCGGCGGTGCTGCATTACACCCGTCTGGATCATCAGCCACCGGTAAAGCGCCACAGCTTTCTAATTGACGCGGGTGCCGAATATCTTGGCTATGCCGCTGATTTAACCCGCAGCTACGCGGCGCAGAGCAGCTCGCTGTATGCCCGGATGGTCGAGGCGATGAATGCAGAAGAGCTGGCGCTGATCGCGACCCTGAAGCCAGGCGTGCGTTACACCGATTATCATCTGCAGATGCATCAGCGTATCGCCAGATTGCTGCTGAAGTTCGAGCTGGTGCAGGGCATCAGTGAAGAGGCGCTGGTGGCGGAAGATCTGACCGGTCCGTTCATGCCGCATGGATTAGGGCATCCGCTCGGCCTGCAGGTGCATGACGTCGCCGGGTTTATGCAGGATGAGCAGGGCACCCATCTTGCGGCACCAGCGCAGTATCCTTATCTGCGCTGCACTCGCGTGCTGCAACCCGGCATGGTATTAACCATCGAGCCTGGCTTCTATATTATTGACTCGCTGCTGACGCCACTGCGTGAAGGCCGGTTCAGCCAGCATTTTAACTGGCAGGCCATTGATGCGCTCAGGCCTTACGGCGGTATTCGCATTGAGGATAACGTGGTGATCCATGCGCATCGCGTTGAAAATATGACCCGCGATCTGCACCTGGCCTGATGGACGCCTTTGATATTCCCGCGGTGGCGTTAAGCGTCAGCGAGGAGACCATCAAAAAGAGCCGCTTTATCACGCTGTTGGCTCACACCGACGGCACGGAAGCGGCACGGGCGTTTGTTCAACAGGTCAGGCATGAACATCCTGCTGCGCGTCACCACTGCTGGGCCTGGGTGGCTGGCGCGCCAGATGATTCACAACAGCTGGGTTTCTCTGACGATGGTGAGCCGTCCGGCACCGCCGGTAAACCGATGCTGGCGCAGCTGATGGGCGCCGGTATCGGTGAAATCACCGCGGTTGTGGTGCGCTATTACGGTGGCATCATGCTGGGCACGGGCGGCTTAGTGAAAGCGTATGGCGGCGGGGTGCAGCAGGGGCTTAAGCAACTGGCGCGCCAGCGTAAAGTGCCGATGAAACTGTTCACTTTGCAATGCGACTACGCGCAGCTCAGCGATATCGAACGGCTGGTGCAGCGCTTTGAAGGCAAGGTCACCGACAGCCAGTATCAGGACCGCATTGCACTGACGCTGGCCGTGCCTTATGGACAAATCGACGGATTCCAGCAAAATCTGTCAGACTTTAGTCGGGGCGCGTTAGCGCTTATCCCGCTCATACCTTGATGTTCTTCTCTTTTATTTAAAGGAACGGCTGAATGCACTTTCGCGCCATTACCCGCATAGTCGGTCTGCTGGTGATCCTCTTTTCAGTGACGATGATTTTGCCCGGCCTGGTCGCATTAATTTATCGCGACGGTGCCGGTCGGGCCTTTAGCCAGACATTTATGATGGCGCTGGTGATCGGCTCGCTGCTGTGGTGGCCAAACCGCAAACAGAAGACAGAGCTCAAGCCACGCGAAGGGTTTTTGATTGTGGTGCTGTTCTGGACGGTGCTGGGCAGCGTGGGGGCAATGCCGTTTATCTTTGCCGAACAGCCGCACCTGTCGGTTACCGACGCGTTCTTCGAATCGTTCTCTGGCCTGACGACCACCGGTGCCACTACCCTGGTCGGACTGGATTCACTGCCAAAGGCGATTCTATTCTATCGGCAAATGCTGCAATGGCTCGGCGGTATGGGGATCATCGTCTTAGCGGTGGCGATATTACCGATACTGGGCGTGGGGGGGATGCAGCTCTATCGCGCTGAGATGCCTGGCCCGCTGAAAGATAACAAAATGCGGCCGCGCATTGCTGAAACAGCCAAGACTCTGTGGTTGATCTATGTGCTGCTGACGGTGGCCTGTGCGCTGGCCTTGTGGCTGGCGGGGATGCCGGCCTTTGATGCGATTGGCCACAGCTTCTCGACCATCGCCATCGGCGGATTTTCCACCCATGATGCCAGTATCGGCTATTTTAATAGCGGCACCATCAATACCATCGTGGCGGTGTTTCTGCTGATCTCCGGCTGTAACTACGGTCTGCACTTTGCCATGCTGAGTGGCCGTAATCTGCGCGTCTACTGGCGTGACCCGGAGTTACGGATGTTTATCGGCGTCCAGCTGACGCTGGTGTTGATCTGCACGCTGGTGCTCTGGTTCCACAATGTCTACGCCGGTGGCTGGCAGACCCTGAACCAGGCGTTCTTCCAGGTCGTCTCCATGGCGACTACTGCCGGTTTTACTACCGACAGCATCGCGCGCTGGCCGCTGTTCCTGCCGGTTCTGCTGCTGTGCTCCGCCTTTATTGGTGGCTGCGCCGGTTCAACCGGCGGTGGCCTGAAGGTGATCCGCATCCTGCTGTTGTGCAAGCAGGGTAACCGGGAGCTTAAACGGCTGGTCCACCCGAATGCGGTTTACACTATCAAGCTGGGCAACCGGGCGCTGCCGGAGCGTATCCTCGAAGCGGTCTGGGGATTCTTCTCGGCCTATGCGCTGGTGTTCCTGATCAGCATGCTGGCAATCATCGCCACCGGGGTAGATGACTTCTCGGCCTTTGCTGCCGTCGCCGCCACGCTGAACAACCTCGGACCCGGTCTGGGGGTGGTCGCGGATAACTTCACCTCAATGAATGATGTGGCGAAGTGGATATTGATCTCCACCATGCTATTCGGGCGTCTCGAGGTCTTTACCTTGCTGGTGCTGTTCACGCCGACGTTCTGGCGTGAGTAATTAATAAGGATGCTGAAATGAAAGCGCTGATTCTCTACTCGACCCGTGACGGACAAACGCAAAAAATCGCCTCTTATATAGCTGAGCAGATCGGTCAGCAGCAAAACTGTGATGTGATGAATATCCAGCATGCCACTTCGCCTGACTGGGCACAGTATGATCGGGTGCTGATTGGCGCCTCGATTCGTTACGGCCATTTCCAGCCGGTGGTCGATGCATTTGTTAAGCAGCATTTGCACCAATTGCAGCAGCGTACCAGTGGTTTCTTCTCGGTGAACCTGACGGCGCGTAAACCCGAGAAGCGCTCCCCGGAAACCAATGCCTATACCCAGAAGTTCTTATCACAGTCGCCGTGGCGGCCAGATTGCTGTGCGGTGTTTGCTGGTGCGCTCTATTACCCGCGTTATCGCTGGTTTGATCGCATCATGATTCAGCTGATTATGCGAATGACCGGTGGCGAGACCGATTCTACTAAAGAAGTGGAGTACACCGATTGGCAACAGGTCAGCCGTTTTGCCAATGATTTTGCACAGTTACCAGGCAAATCGTAGCGAAATAACGCGATTTGATGAAAATTACTTCGAACGGTAATCTTTTTGCAATAAACGCTTGTCAGCCCGCGCGAACTCCCTATAATGCGCCTCCATCGACACGGAACAACGGCTTACCGGCCGCCGGGTTGAGAGGCACAGGAGACTGCGCCGCCGGAGAAAAACTTCTGAAAAGAGGTTGACTCTGAGGGAGGAAAGCGTAATATACGCCACCTCGCGACAGACGGTTAACCCGCTGCTCGCACTGCTCTTTAACAATTTATCAGACAATC